>CAXMZV010000566.1:0-3370 GCA_964199985.1 Candidatus Ilumatobacter isfjordensis
GGTGAAGTGGAAGACGACGGCAGTTGGCGGGCAGCGTGGACGTGGCTCTATGTCTCGGGTCGACCCCTCCTCGTGCTGCTGCTGGCGATGTCAGTCGTCAACTTCTCGCTCTCGTTCTTCAACCTCGGTCTCCTCGTCACGGCGACAAGCGTCGGGGGTCCGGCGCGAGCTGGCCTCGCACTCGCCGTCGGTGGTGTGGCGATGATCGCAGGCAGCCTGCTGCTCGCTCAGCGCGGGGTGTCATCGCATCGCATCCGAACGATCAGTCGGGCGCTGCTGCTCGTTGCTTTCGGGACGGCGATCGCAGCGTCGCGACCGGTGTTCGCCTTGGTGATCGTGGGAGTAGGCATCGCGCTTGGCGCAGTGCCTGCCGCGAACGCGGCCATGTCGACCGTCTTCCACGAGCGCACACCGGCGAGCATGTACGGACGTGTCTTCGGGCTGCGATCCACGATCGGTTCAGCGCTGGGTCCACTCGGATCGGTCGTTGCCGGCTTCGTGATCGCGCGCCTCGCTGGCCCAGCGCTGGAATCGGGTGGAAGCCTCAGCGGTTCGGTCGGCGCCGTCATCGGAACCGGACGTGAGCGCGGCGCCGCACTCATCCTGTTGGGAGTTGCGGCGACGCTGACGGTGCTTGCGTTGGCACTGCGAAGGTCTCGAACACTCGCACCGCTCGATGCGCCCGTTGCTGAGTCGGAAACCGAGTCATGGCTGGACCCGGTCCGGGTGTGAATCAGGCTTCGTCGCGGATGACCTGTGCACCGGCGGGGTCGACGATCATGCCGTGCACTCGTGCGTTGTGATTGTGTCCCACATGGTGCAGCGCGAATGCCGACTGGATCGAGGTGTACATCCCCATCTGATCGAGTGTGTTGTTGACGCTCTGCTTGGCGAGGGTGAGGCCGATCATCGGGCGCTGGGCGATTCGTTCGGCCATCGCGAGCGTCGTTGACTCCAAGTCCTCGCGGGCCACGACGGTGTTGACCATGCCGCAGCGATGGGCCTCGTCGGCGGTGATCGAGCGGCCGGTGAACAGCATCTCTTTCGCCAGGCGGGCGCCGGCCTCGAAGGGGTGCGTGAAGTACTCGTGGCCGTTGACGCCGAACGCGACAACCGGGTCGGAGAACGTTGCGTCGTCGCTGCACACCACGAGGTCCATTGGCCACATCAGCATCAGCCCACCTGCGATGACCTTGCCCTGCACCTGTGCGATGGTCGGTTTGGGGATGTTGCGCCACCGCCAGCACAACCCGACGTACATCTCGGCCTCTTTGGCCATGTAGCCCTCGGCGCCCTCGGCGTCGAAACAGCACCAGGTGCCGACCGGGTCGATCTCGGACATGTCGGTGTCAGCGCGCAGGTCGTGGCCGGCCGAGAAGTGTTTCCCATCGGCGGCGAGCACGATCACTCGCACTTCGTCATCGCGTGTGGCCTCGTCGAAGGCCTCGTTCAGCTCGCTGAGCATCTGATAGTTCTGCGCGTTCGCGGCCTCGGGCCGGGCGAGCGTGATGCGCGCCACGCGGTCAGCTGGGCGCTCGATGCGGACGTGTTCCCAGGTGCTTTCAGGCATGGCGATGTTCAGTCCTTGGTGCAGACGAAGTGGGTGTCCATGTCGGCTTCGATGTCGGCGATGTGGTCGATGTACGCCGGGAAGCCGCCGTTGTAGTTGCCGTCTTGGCGCCGGTTCTCCTGGCCTTCGAAGTTGTAGTACCCGGGTGTGCACTCTTGATTGCGCGTGGTCTTGCCACGATGCGCAATCACTTCTTGCACCCACCACTCCTCGGACTCGGACGTGACGTCAATGGTGTCGTAGTCGTGTGCCCGGGCATGCTCGATGCAGCTGGCGATGTGGTCGCCCTGTACGTGCAACAGGTCGGTCAAGTTGAACTGGAACGACGCCTGATAGCCGCCCATGATGAACATGTTCGGGAAGCCAGCGGTGTGGATGCCCAGCATGGTGCGGATGCCATCGTCGTACTTGTTGTCGAGATCGATGTCGTTCTCGCCGACGATCCGGTTGTAGATGCCGGTCTGCTGTACTTCGAACCCGGTGGCGTAGATGAGGAGATCGACCTTGTACTCCACGCCGTCGAAGATCGGGCCGCGCTCGCCGATCTCGGTGACGCCCTTGCCGTCTGTGTCGACGAGATGCACGTTCGGTCGGTTGAACGCTGGCAGGTATTCGTTGTGGAAGCACGGCCGCTTGCACATCAGCATGTACCACGGCTTCAACGACTCGGCCGTTGCAGCATCCTCAACGGTGTCGTCGATGCGTTTGTGGATGCGCATCATCGCATCGATGTTGTTGTTCTCCTGACGGCGGATCTTCTCCTCACGAGTGATGCCGCCACGGAGCTGTCCGCGGCGATCGGCCTGCTGGCGGAGCTTGCTGACGATCTTGGCGCGGCGCTTGGCCTGCCAGCCGTCTTCCAGCTTGGCGGCCCACTCGTCCTTGGTCTCCCAGTCGTCACGGATGTCGATCGACGACGGTGTCCGCTGGAACACGTGCACGCTCTTGGCTGACTTGGCGAGGTTGGGGATGATCTGTACGGCGCTCGCGCCGGTACCGATGATGCCGACGCGAATGTCGCCGAGCTGCTCGAGGTCGGCACCGGTGAAGTCGTAGTCCCAGCGCGAGGTGTGGAACGAATGGCCGCGGAAGTTCTCCATGCCGTCGATGCGGGCAAGGCGCGGCTTGGCCAGCGTGCCATTGGCACACACGACGAACTTGGCGCGCATCGTGTCGCCGCGATCGGTCGTGATGTTCCAACGTTGGGCGTCGCCGTCCCACACCGTCGAGGTGACGGTGGTCTGGAACACCGCAAGGTCGTAGAGGTCGTACTTCTGAGCGATCGCTTGGCAATGAGCGAAGATCTCGGGGCCTTGTGCGTAGTGCCGTGTGGGCACGTAGTTCATTTCGTCGAGCAGCGGCAGGTAGTCGTATGCGACCACGTCGCAGGCAACGCCCGGATAGCGATTCCAGTACCAGGTGCCGCCGACATCGGCGCCCCGCTCGACGATGCGGATGCTCCCGACGCCCTTCTCGCGCAATCGTGCTGACGTGAGTAGTGCCGAGAAGCCGCCGCCGATGAACAGCACCTCGACCTCGCTGCCATCGGCCACGTCGTCAATTGGTTCGCGTTCTACCCAGTTGTCGGCGTACGGGTCGCGGGCGAGATCGGCCATTGCGCCGTCGAGATCGCGGTAGTTCTCGGTCCCCGGCGGCCGGTACCCGAGCCGCAGGTCGCGTTCTTCGGCGAACTTGGCCTTGATGCTGTCGTAATACTCCTGCGGCGGTCGGTCGGCGCGTTCGGTGACATCGAAGTCCATCACGAACTTGTCCTGCTTCTCTTCGGCCATGAGCTCATCC
>CAXMZV010000567.1:0-3370 GCA_964199985.1 Candidatus Ilumatobacter isfjordensis
GATCGACGTCCGTCGTCTCGTTGGTCGAGCTGGCTACCGACAAGTCGGTGTCGGCTGCGAGCCCCACCGCGTCGACGCTGTCCGCCGTCGTGTCGACCGAGGCGGCCTCCGAGCTGGCAGTGCACCCGGTGAAAAGCAGGAGACCAGCGGTCGTCATGGCCAGCGTCGAACGGAAGCGGCGGGTGGGTGCGTTGCGGGTGGGTGGGATGTGGGCGGTGTTGGTCATGGGTTGCTCCTGTCGGGATGTGGGCAACCACCACACAAGCAATCCATCCTGCGGGTGCCGTGGGAATCACTTGTGAGGTTCCTGTGAATCAATGCCTGAGACGCAACATCACACGAGACCCGCAGCGGGTTCACACGAAGCTCACAGACTTGACCGTTGTGATGGTGGGCATGTCACACGCAGCACTTGTCATCGCCGACCTTCTCGCCATCACCGTTCTGGTGTTCGGCCTCTACTTCCCCCGCTACCGACGCCGCGACATGGTCGTGGCCATCCTCGGCCTTAACGTCGGGGTGATGGCCGTCGCCACTGCCCTCTCCACAGCGGAGGTCAGTGCCGGGCTCGGGCTCGGGCTGTTCGGCGTGCTCTCGATCATCCGCCTCCGCTCCTCGGAACTCGCCCAGGAGGACATCGCCTACTACTTCACGGCCTTGGCCATCGGGCTACTGGGCGGCATCAGCGTCACGCCGGCCTGGGTCACGCCAGCGCTGATGAGTGCGATCATCGCCACGCTGTTCATTGCGGATCATCCTCGCCTCTACAAGCGCACCCGCAGTCAGACGATCACGCTTGACGCGGCCTACCCGGATGAACGGGTTGCCATCGCACGGCTCGAAACGCTGCTCGGTGCTGAGGTCACTCGCTTACGTATCAAGAAGCTCGACCTCGTCCACGACACCACCGTCGTAGATGTCTGTTTCAAGCTGAGCGACAACGAGGCTCCCGCCGGTATCTCCAGCGGTCACCCCGAGCTGGCTGAGATGATGCGGGGCCAGCGATGAACTCGATCGACCACGCGCTCGCCACGTTCGAACCGATCTCGCTGGACGGTGCAAACGACATCGCTGCGCTCCAGACCCGCATCGACCGCAAGTACCTCGTCACCGAGTCCACGCTGTGGCAGCTCCTCGATTCGTTCGAACCGACCGTCCGAGTCCTCGAGATCAAGGGTGAGCACTCCTGTGCCTATCGTTCGACGTACTTCGACACCGACGACCTGGCTCTGTACCGGGCCGCGGTGCAAGGGCGACGGCAGCGCTTCAAGGTGCGCAGCCGGGCCTACGGCGACGACGGACCATGTTTTCTCGAGGTGAAGGCGAAGGGCCGACGCGGCGTCAATGTGAAGACGAGAATCGGCTACGGCCGCGGCGACCGCAACGCAATGACTGCTGCCGGGCACGACTTCGTCGAAGAGGTCACGGGTGGGAGCGAACTCGCCTCTGCGCTGCGACCGGTACTCACCACCGAGTACACGCGCAGCACGCTCATCGACCCGATCAGTCGGACTCGGCTGACGTTCGACCGTGGCCTGCGTTGCACCGACGACGCCGGCAGCGAGGCCGTGCTCGATGCCATCGTCGTCGAGACCAAGTCGGCTCACGCGCCGAGTGCTGCCGACCAGTGGCTCTGGAGGCACCAGGTTCGGCCGACGAAGATCAGCAAGTTCTGCACCGGCTTGGCCGCCATCCGGCCCGAACTCCCCGCCAACAAATGGCACCGGGTCATCGACCGCCACTGGAGCACCCAGGTTGACGACGTGGCGTTGACGGCATGACGCACAGGTGATTGGCTGCGGTGTGGCCGCAGCAGCAACCCGACCGACGACCGAGGTGTCCGACGTGATCCTCGACTCGATGGACCGTATGTTCGAACAGCTCATGGCTCGCCTCGCAGGCATGACCGACGAGGAGTACCTCTGGGAGCCTGCCGAGGGCTGCTGGTCCGTTCGACCCGACGAGGGGGGAACCCCAGTCGTTGATCGTGCGGGCGATCGATACATCGATCCACCACCGATCACGACGATTGCATGGCGTCTGTGGCACCTCGCCATCGACTGCTTCGACGACTACACCCGCCGATTCGCTGGCGACACCGCCGATGCTTCCGCAGAGTGGACCATGGACGCGAACGTGGCGATCCGAACGCTCGAGGAGAAGTGGACCGCCTACCGGTCCGTCGTTGCAGCACGCGATTGGTGGCGCCAACTCGGCGAGCAGTGGGACCACTGGTCACCACACGCGGTTGCCGACATGGCAATGCACGCCAGCAACGAACTCGTTCATCACGGCGCCGAGATCGCCCTGCTCCGCGACCTCTACCGAGCGTCCAACCCGGCTGGTCAGAACTTGCCTTGATCGACCAGGTTCTCGCCGCGTGGGAGCGGCTCCATGCAGTCCCAGTGCTCGACGATCAGACCGTTCTCGAGGCGGAAGAGATCGAACACCGCGACGTCCTCGTCTCCGAGTTGGGCCAGGCAGTACGACACGACGAAGTTGCCTTGGCCGAGAATCTTGTGAACGTACTTGTAAACCATCGGGGTGCCTGCGTCAGCCAGGTCTTGGATGAACGCACCCAATCCCTCGATGCCGTCGGCGACCTGCGGCGAGTGCTGCACGTAGGCGTCGGTCGAGACGTAGTCGGCCATCCTGACCTCGGTGGGGCCGTCGATCTGGGAGTGTCGATTGCGCGGACGACACGGATGTCTCGAATCGGGTTGCGCTCGAGGAACGGGCCGAAGAAGTCAACGAGCCCTTCGACGCCATCGCGGACGTCCGTGCTGTGTTGTGTGCTCGCGGGTCCGGCCTTCCTGGATGCCTGCGAGGTAGAGGGCTTTCGCATTGTCGAGCTTCTTCGTCATTGTCTTGCCGTTCTGGTAGGGATGACCGCAATGCCGTTGATCTCGACGAGGTATTCGTCGTCGGTCAATTCGCCGCGTTGACGCCGCTCGGCAGCTCGAACGATGCCCTCGGCGGCGGACAGCCCGGTCGTTGGCCGTTCCGCGTACAGCGCTCGAGTCGGGCGCACAACGACGTACGCAGCGAGCCCGAGGACCGGCACGAGGACGAGTGCCAAGACCCACGCAAGCTTTCGAGCACCGGTGAGGTCGGCGCGCCGGATCACTTCGGCCACGGCATACACCCAGAGCGCGAGCAGCGGAGCTCCGACAGCGAGCAGCAGGACGGGGCCGCTCATGATCCCAGCACCGCCTTGACAACAGCCGCCCGGCGCGACGCGATCTGTTCACTGAGGGCCTGGGGCTCGGCCGGAGCGTGCCAGCGGCGGAAGGCGCGCAACATCAGCGTGAGTCGTTCGATGAACAGCACCACGGCCGCCAGATACACCGGCAGCAAGACGAACGCCACA
>CAXMZV010000568.1:0-3358 GCA_964199985.1 Candidatus Ilumatobacter isfjordensis
CGATCGCACCGATGGCGGTGCCGACGGCGAACATCGACGGGCCAGGCTTCGCCGGGAGTTCAGGCACGGCGGTCGGGCCGGCTTCGTTCGTGATGGTCATGCTGGCCGAGTCAGAGGGCGGCTTGCTTCGCCATCGTGTCGTCGGCGGTGAGGCTGCGACCGTAGATGCTCTCGAACACGGTCTCGTCACACTCGCTGCCGGGACCGTCGAAGACGAGGGCGCCATCGCGCAGGCCGATGATCCGGTCGGCATAGGCCGTCGCGAGGTCGAGGAAGTGGAGGTTGACGATGGTGGTGATGCCGAGGTCGCGGCTGATCTGTTGCAGGTAGCGCATCACGACGTGGCTCGTCGGTGGGTCGAGCGAAGCGACTGGCTCGTCGGCGAGGATGATCGACGGATCCTGGGCGAGCGCGCGGGCGATCCCGACGCGTTGACGTTGCCCGCCGGAGAGGTCAGAGGCCCGGGTGTAGGTCTTCTCGATGATCTCGACACGTGCGAGCGCCCGAGCTGCGATGTCAAGGTCGGCCTGCGGGTACTTGCCGATCAGTGTGCGCCACGTGGACACTTTGTGCAGCCGACCCATCAGGACGTTCTTCAACACGGTGGTGCGGTCGACCAGGTTGAACCCCTGAAAGATCATGCCGATATCAGAGCGCAGCTCGCGCAAGCCGGCACGGTTGAGGTCGTGGACCTCGTGGCCGTTGACGTTCAGCTCGCCCGAAGTAAGCGGAACGAGGCCGTTGATCGCTCGGATCAAGGTGGACTTGCCGGCCCCGGAAAGGCCGACGATGACGACGAACTCGCCGTCGTCGATCTGGAGATCGAGGTCCTTCATCGCCGACACCCCGTTGGGGTACGTGACGTCGGCATTGCTGAAACGAATCATGTGGGGCAGGACCTCGGGTACCAGGTGAAGACAATCACACCTGGGGTCAGACCCCAAGTGTGATTGTCGATGTGAAGTGTGACCGGTCAGATCACTCGAGGACGTCGCCGAGAGCGACTTCGAGCTCACGGATGACGTCGAAGTCCGACGAGGTCACCGGCACGAGGCCGTCGATCTCGTAGAGCTCGTCGAGGACGGTGGCGCCCTCTTCTGTGCTAGAGATGTCGACGAACGCGGCGGTGATGGCCTGGACGAGGGACTCGGGGAGATCACCGGCGACCGCGAAGCCGTCGTTCGGGATCGGGCCGGACCAACCGAACACGACGACCTTCTCGCCGACATCGGGGCTGGTCTCTTCGATCTGGCCGCGAGCGTCGTTGAATGACACGCCGACTTCGGCGTCACCGTCGTAGACCGCCTGGACCGAACCGTCGTGGCCGCCGGCGAACAGGCCGTCGATTCCGTCGATCGGGTCGACGCCAGCGTCGACGAGCTGCAGCGCCGGGACGGCGTAGCCGGAGGTCGAACCTTGGTCAACGAACGACACGGTCTTGCCTTCGAGCAGCACCAATTTGTCGTCACCGATCGGGCCGTCGGCAGCACCCTCTGCTTCGTTGACGCCGTTGCAGAACAGGAAGCCGTCTTCGTCGGCAACCGGTGCGTCATCGCAGTAGGTGTCGGGGTCGTTGGTGAACCACTGCGTCACGTACAGCAGTGAACCGAACCGCTCGGCCTGCAGGATCAGCTCGGCGCCGGCCTGCTCTTCGGCCTGCACCATCTGGCGCGGTCCGAGACCGCCGGCAACCTGCGCCTGGCCGGATTCGAGCGCAACGATGACGCCGGAGTAGTCGGTGGGCACGAGTGCTTCGACTTCGAGGCCGAGGCGCTCGCCGAGCATGTCTGCGAGGGGTTGTGCAGTCTCGATGAGGCCGCCGGTTTCCTGGCTCGGCGTGAGCGTGAAGACGAGCTTCTCGGGCCAGCCCTCGCGGTCGACATCGTCGGCGGGTGCTTCAGTGTCGGCGGATGCCTCAGTGTCGACTGGTGCGTCGGTGTCGGCGGGTGCCTCGGTCTCGGCAGGTGCGCCGGTCTCGGTGCTTGCCTCGTCGTCGCTGCCGCATGCAGCGAGTACCAGTGCGGCGCTCGCGGCGAGTGCGACGAACGAACGCTTCGTCAGTGATCGGGTCATGTTCACGTCTTTCTGTTGCAGTTGTCGGGCGGCGCACCGCTGTGAGGTGGTGCGAGGCGGATGTTGTCTCCCCCTGGTGGCGACGGCCCGCCCGGGCACCGTCGTTGCAGGACGCGTGTGAGGCTAGGTCAATCGGTTACATCAGTCACGCTGCGAAATGTCCGCTCGGTGACCATCGCATGAAACTCAGCCCAATCATGGACGTCGACGGCGCCTGCCACGGGCTGGTTCCAGGGGCGAACGAAACGACAGACCAGTGCGTCGGGGTGATGTTCCACCAAGTCGGGGAGCACACCGGGAGCGTCGTCCAGGTAGACGTCGCAGCCAACGAGATGTTTGGTGAACGTGAGATGCACCTCACGAGTGGGGATCTCGTTGTCGGCGAGCCAGTGCATCGTTTCGTGCACGGCCCAATCGGGCTTCGTCGAGACGATCACGACATGGTGTCCCTCGGCGTCGAGCGCCTGCAACGTGTCGAGCGCACCGGGGAGCAAGTCGAGGTGGCGAAAGATCGACGGCCGTTCGTCGTTGCCTCGGGCCCACGCCCAGAACGAATCCATGTCGTCGAACCCGCCCAACGAGTGCAGTCCGTCCCACGTCGTCACGAGGTCGGGGCTGAGGCTTCCGCCGAACTCGTCGTTATGCAGCCGGGTCCAGCCGCCGTTGAAGTCGGCGACCACGCCGTCGAGGTCGATGCCGAGCCGGAGTTGTTGAGGTGCCACGAGCGCATGATGGCAGGTGCCAGTCACCGTCAGGCCACGTCGACTGAGTTTGACTTTCGTCACATCGGGCGACGATGCTGCTTGACATTGATCAACCGAATGCTGAAGGGGATCGCACATGAAGCAGCTCACCGGACTCGACGTCAGCTTCTTGCTGATGGAGACGCCAAACACGTACGGGCATGTCAACGGGTTGAGTATCTATGAGCGCCCCTCGGCGGATTTCGACGCGTTCGCCGAGGTGCGAAACCGGCTCAACATCATGGTCGGCCATCTCGAGCCGCTCCGCCGCAAGGTGGTCGAGGTGCCGTTCGAACTCGATCGTCCATATTGGATCGAGGACGCCGACTTCGATATCGACTTCCACGTGCGTCACATCGGTCTTGCCCCACCCGGCGCGGCCGACCAACTCGCGGAGCAGGTTGCCCGCATCGTCGGCCGCCGGATGGATCGTTCCCGCCCGCTGTGGGAGGCCTACGTCATCGAGGGGCTGGCGGATGGGCGATGGGCCCTGTTGCAGAAGACGCACCACGCCACGATCGATGGTGCATCGGGCGTGATCA
>CAXMZV010000569.1:0-3354 GCA_964199985.1 Candidatus Ilumatobacter isfjordensis
CTCGATCTACTCGCCTCAACGGGACTGACCGGCTCGTTCTTTGTCGAAGGTTGGAATGGCATCCATCACCTCGAACGTGTCTCAGAACTTGTCGAACGTGGCCACGACGTCGGGTTGCACGGCTGGGTACATGAGAAGTGGGATCAGCTCTCCGACCATGACGCCCAACGCCTCATTCACGATGGGACGGCGGCGCTCCGGAACGGTGGCGCAGCCTCAACGATGTTCAGAGCGCCAGGCGGCACCTCGTCAGTTGCGACTCGGTCCTGTCTAGCCGAGCTCGGCTACACCATCGACGCCAGCCTCCACGACCGCGACCCAGCAAGCGTCCACAACGAGCAGCTGGCGTGCATCCCCTTCGAGTGGCCGCTCGTCGACGGCTATTACTACCTCCATCTCCACCCAGACGACCCGATGGCCTCGACCCGCCTAGAGCAAGCATGGCTCGACCGCCTACGACACGTCGCTACCACTGGATAGAGCGCCGTCTTCATTGCGCACGCGTTCTTGTCCGGAGCCACAGCCGACCGTCGTGGCGCATTCGAACACGTCATCACCGCTGCTATGGAGGCCCCCAACATCGAGGTGGTCAGCCTGGCCACATTGGCGCGGGCCACCCCTGGCTGACAGGAGTGATGGTGTCCTCCATCGGACCCGCCCGACGTCTCGAGCGGGCTGCCCCGATCACAATGCTACATATGCCTGTAATCCACCTGGGCGGTCCTGCTCGCAGTTTGCGCTGCCGATATCGAGTGGGATGCCTAAAATCGTGTAGAGGATGCTCGGCGAAGTGCTCGGTCGGCGTCTGGGGGTCGCTGTTTGGGGTGCGACCCCGGTGGACGGTGTGCACTGCGATGTTGGACGCCTGTTGAGCAACTCCACTTGTTGATGCATCCGCGCTCCGAGCGGACCCGAGGTCGATCGAGCGGCGAAAGCCTGGCGAGGCCGTCTGACGTGATGTGACGCTGAGCCCGATGTGCGATCGAGTTCGGTGTCATCTCGACGCTCGTAGGGCATCCACCATGCAGCTCATGAATCGGGCAACACAGGGTCGAGTCGAATCGTTTGGAACAACCTCCGTCAGTTTCACATCTCGGCGGCGCGCGTCGGCCTGTCGCCGGTGTTCGCTATTCGTGAGCGTCGTCGCCCGTCAGGTCTTCCACGTCCAGCGCGATACCCAAGCTGACGGCGAGCTCCCCGATCGAATCGAGCACAGCGTCGAGGTCGGCCCCGACCGGCACGCTCAACTGGGCGGTGATCTCGAACCGCTCGCCACCATCCTTGCCCGGCAAGTCGGTGACCGTGCCCAGACGCGAGATGCTGATTCCGAGTTCGCTGATCGCTGTGGAGATCTCATGGACGACGCCCGGTCGGTCATCACCGGTGAGTCGCAGGCGCACCTCGTCGGCGTCGGGTGCAACGGTGGGTTCCTCGACCTGTTGGGCCGTTACGTGCAGACCCTGGTCACGCAGTATCAGCAGGTTGGTGAGGAGTTCGTCGACCCGGTCGTCGCCGACCTCCACCACCACGACGCCAGCGAACGTCCCCGCGATCTCGGCCAACTCGCTGCGTTTCCAGTTGCCGTCGTGAAAGCGAACCACGTCGGCCAGTGAAGCAACGACACCTGCCCGGTCGCGCCCGATGATGGTCAACACCAGTTCAATCATCCCGTCACTATGGCACGCAGCGCAGAATCGCGATCAACGGTGGGGGCTGAAAGGCGATGCGGGCGAGGTCAATTCTTGACACCTGACACCTTTGATCGCTGTGCGAGTCAACGACGTGAGTCGCCTCGGACCCTTTGGGTCGCTGCCTCGTCGGCCATCGAGGAGGCGTGTCAACTCGCAGCGAGTGGCGGTGATCGAAGGAGATCAATGTCCGCAAGGGCTTCGACGTTGCCTCTCGACGATCACCCCGCCGCGGCACGGGGCGTCCTCAAGGGTCGTTGCTGCGTCGGGACAGCACCGCCCACTCGAAGGCGTCGATCCGACGCTGGATGGACGTGAAACCGTTCAGCCACGAATTGACCATCGGCCCTATTCGAAATCGACGCCAGGCGGCGAGGATCCAAAATGCCTTACGACGACAACGAGGAGGTTCAGGGTGAGCAGAAAACGGCGGAAAGCATTCGGCACCAAGGAGTGGGAGGACGACATCTACGAACACGTGTCGAGCCACGGCAAGGTCGAGGGCGAGATCCTCGAGGAGTATCAAAAGTTGGCGAACGACGAGGATATGTCGCCCGCATTCCGGTACCTCGCACGGATGATCCTCGACGACGAGACCCGGCACCACCGGATCTTCGACGACTTGGCCGCGACGATGAGCGCGTTGCGCGATCACAGCGGCGAGGAACCGCCGATTCCTTCGCTGACCGGGTTCCACAGCGATCAATTCCGGATCACGCGAGTCACGGACGAGCTGCTCCAGATCGAACGCGACGATCTGCGCGAGCTGAAGGAATTCTCCAAACAGATGAAGGAGCTCCGCAACATCAATCTGTGGGGTTTTTTGATCGAGCTCATGATCGACGACACGAAGAAGCACATCAAGATCTTGCAGTTCATCCGCGACCGCGCCGAGGATCAGCCCGACTGAGACGGATCCATGCGTCGGTCCGGGCGGCATGGCTCGCGCCGGAATGTTTTTCGACATCAGCGTGGTGCCCTCCGTGGAGGAGGACGTCAATGAGCGGGGTCCGGTCTGGTGCGTTGTCTCGGAGACGGCACAGGCCTGCAGCGTTGCGTACTTCTCAACCGCGTCGGCGTCGAAGTACTTCGTCCTGTAGTCGGTTGACAGGGGATCGCTCCGCGAAACAAGCCTCTTTGTGTCAAGAGGCAACTTCCCGGGCTCTTCGGGCGCGTTGAGTTGAACCCTCTTGCCTGGCGGCGTGGAGGGTCGTAGCCTTGCGTTTGGGTCCGGGAGTGACTTGTCCGAAGAGCCGGCTGTTCAGGATGTAGAGCCGGTCACGCTGGACTCAGAGTCGTTCCTGGATGTCCTCCCGGGCCCACCTGAACATCAGCGCAGCTGGTGGGCGTCGGCGACGAGGTGTCGGTAAACGACATCAGAGAGCCGCCGCTTCAAGGCCCGAATGGCTTCTTTGGAGGTCTTGCCCTCGGCGACCTTGCGGTCGAAGCGTGCATGGCCCAGTTCATTCTCCGGTTGCCGCGCTGGTTGAGCCGGTGACGGGCTTCGGGGCCTGATGATGCTTCGACGGGGCGGTCGAGTTGTAGCTCGCGGCGTGGTGCTTCGACTTGAACCGGTCGATGCTGCCGGACTGGCCAATGATCATCGCAGCAGTGATCTCTCGAGAACTGTCCGGTGGGCGACCGTCTACGGAGACCTCCGGCAAAC
>CAXMZV010000570.1:0-3339 GCA_964199985.1 Candidatus Ilumatobacter isfjordensis
GGTGTCCGTCGACAGTCGGGCGGTGATCGAACGCACCACCGGTCGTCGATCGGAGGACTTCACATCGGACGAGGACTTCGCGTACCTGCGGTGATGCATCGTCGATGTCGAGTTCACCGCGCTCGAGCCGTCTCACTTCGGAGTCATCACAGAACCGGGTGAGTCTCACCTCGAGGGCTGTGATCTCATCGAAGAAGCGATCAACCGCATCCTCTGGTGCGTCGAGAGCCTGCAGCGAGATGGTAGTTCCCATGTGGCGTTCAACGCGTCGCGTGTTCGCGACCGACGGCGCAGTCATCGCGATCGAGGCCCGGAACCGACAAGTTCCTGCGAGTGCTCGTCCACGGTCGGTGGCCGTGTCGGCTGCGTGTCTGACGTGCTGAACACCGGTGTCGATGCGGCGGGCGTCGGCGCCGGGCGCCGCACCCGTTTTGCCGTACGCTTCGCGGCGGCCTTGAACAGACGGAGCACCGCCGGATAGACGGCGAGCCCGACGAGCGCAGCGAGGAGCGCGGCGAACCACAGCTGCCCCCGACTCGATCCGACCATCCAGGCGTGAACCCCAGCCACAACAGCGGCGGGGACAGACATCAGGTGGATCATCAACCAGACCCGCCGAGACCCCCGCTTGCGCGGCCACGAGGTGAAGACCACGAGTGCGAACATGTAGGTGGCGATCACGCCCCAGGTGATGCCCCAGGTCCACCCGCTGGCGGTCATCGGGACGAAGATCTGGAGCAGCCCGATGCTGGAGAGTTCGTCCTGGTAGACGGCGACGATGTGGATGACGACGAAGACGAATGCCAGCCCGCCGAAGAAGTTGTGCAGATCGAGCCACCAGTTCGGTCGACGCTTCGTGCCGGTCGCTCGAGCGGAGAAGAACAGGCCCCACATGAGTGCTGCAACGATCAGGACCGTTGCGACGATGCCCGACGAACGGCTGAGGTACCACCAGATGTCGGTCACGACGTTCCCTCCTCCTGTGTGGCAGCCAGGGCGGCTTGGTCGAGTGCCGCCTGCAGCGAGTCCGCGTAGGTGCGGCTCGTGTAGGTCGCCCCAGACACGATGTCCAGGTCGGCGCTCTGCAAGGCGACTGCCTCGACCTCGAGCATTGGGATGGCCTGACTGTTGATGGAGCTGCTCTTGCGGCCGGTCGGATACTGGACCGCCTCGACGTCGACGATCCCACCATCGCTGATCGTGACCTGCACCTGCACGTCGCCCCACTCGGTGTCCTCGGCTGTTCCGAGGTACAGGCCGTTCGCGTAGCCAGAGGAATCGCCGAGAATTTCGGTGGGTTGCGTCGTCTCCGGTGTCGTGTCTGGCGTCGTGGTGGAAGCGACCGAGGTGCTCGGCGTCGTCGGCGTGGCGGTGTCGGCTGCGACCGTCGGCGCCGAGGCAGGAGTGCTGTCGACGGTGGCGGGCGAACTGGTCAGCTGGTCGGTAAAGTCATCTGCAGCAATCTCGCTGTCGGCGCCCCAGGCACCTTCGGAGTACGACAGCGCGGCGGTCACCACTCCCGTGGCGACGACACTCGCAGCGAGCGCAACGGCTCGCGCCCCGCGAGCGGGATGTTGGCGACGCTGAGGCCTCGGACCGCTGCGTTGCGCTGCGGCATCGCCAGGAGGGGCGTGGGTGCTCAGCGCAGACCGGTCAACGCCGCGGGCGGTCGGTGGAACGAGCAGCGGATCGCTGCCAGGCGGTCGGGCAGACCGTGAGTGCCTGTTCATTTCCCCATCGTGCGCCCCGACCGTGAGTCCCACTTGAACGCTTGGCAAAGGTTCGGTAAGAACAGCGTCGACGGCCCGACGTGGATCAGAGAACAGCTTCACGGCAGAGACGAAGGGCACGATCACAGAGGGGCCTTGGACTCTGCTGGCGGCCTCGCCCGGCTGTGCACGATGGAGTCATGAGAGATCGGAGCGTTCCGCAGGTGGCATGTGCGGGAATTGTCACGCTCGATCACATTTTCCGGGTCGACTCGTTGCCGACCGAGGAAGGCAAGTACTCCGCGACTGGTCACATCGAAGTCGGAGGTGGAGTCGCCGCCAATGCCGCGGCAACGGTGGTGCAACTCGGCGGTGCCGCGTCGTTCATCGGATGTGTTGGCGACGACAGGGCAGGGGACGATGTCCTCACGCAGTTCGCGGCACTCGGTGTCGCGACCGATTCGATGCAGCGAGTTGCAAATCGGGAGACGCCGATCTCATTCGTCCTGGTCGATCGTGATGGCCACCGCGAACTCTTCAATTACGTCAGCTCCGACTTCTTCGAACGCGCGAACCCTGTGTTCGCGCGCGGCATCGATGACGCCGACGTCGTCCTGGTCGACTGTCGGTGGCCCCTCGGTTCGATCCACGCGCTCGAAGCTGCTCGCAGCTGCAACATCCCGGCCGTCGTCGATGTGGATCGACCGATCGATGCCGACCCCGATACAGCGACCGGCCGAATCATGGACCTGGCGACCCACCTGGTGTTCTCGCGTGACGCGCTGCTCGGGACAACGAATGAGCAAGACCTTCCGACGGCCCTGGCCGCGGCGGCCCGCCGGAGTGCTGCCTGGATCGCAGTCACCGACGGCCCAAATGGTGTGCTGTGGCGCGAAGCGGATGAAGTCCGACATCAGCCGGCGTTTCGAGTTGACGCGGTGGACACCCTGGGTGCTGGAGACGTGTTTCACGGAGCGTTCGCGCTCGCGTTGGCTGAAGGCAGCGCCGAACCTGAAGCCGTTCGGTTCGCGTCCGCCGCTGCCGCAGCGAAGTGCACCCAACCCGGTGGACGCGCAGGTATTCCTGATCGATCGATGGTCAATGTGTTGCTCGACAGCGTCGCTGAGGCAACCAGCTCAGAGGAGAGACAGACATGAACAAGGTCAAGGTCGGCGTTGCTGGCTACGGAGTCATCGGCAACCGCCTGGCAGCGGGGGTGGCCGCGCAGCAGGACATGGAACTGGTCGGCGTCGCGGACGTTGCCCCGACATTGGCGGTCCGTGCCCTCGTGGAGCGGGGCATGCCGTTCCCACTGTTCGCAGCAGTCCCCGGATCGGAGCAGGCGCTCGGAGAGGCCGGCGTTCCTGTCAGTGGATCGTTCGACGAGCTCCTCGACGAGGTCGACATCATGCTCGACGCTGCCCCGGGCGGAATCGGTGCCAAGAACAAGGTCAAGTACCTCGAACACGGTGTGAAGGCCGTGTTCCAGGGTGGGGAGTCGGGCGAGGTGGCTGATGTGTTCTTCCACGGCACCGCCAACTACGAGAAAGGTCTCGGTGTCGACTATCTCAAGCTGACGTCCTGCAACACGACCGGTCTGGTTCGGGCCGTCGACGCCGTCCACCAGGCA
>CAXMZV010000571.1:0-3330 GCA_964199985.1 Candidatus Ilumatobacter isfjordensis
CCAGGGATCTCATCACCCCGGCTGGGATGACGATGACCTCAACCAGTTGAAGGGCATCCCCGGCACCACATTCGAAGTGGTCGACACGGGTCCGGTCATCACGTAGACAGCCCGGCATCGGTGGCGAACCAAGCCGAGCTCAGCGAGTGAGTTCTTCGGCGAGCAATTCGAGGGCGGCCGTCGAGAAGGCGACCATGTTGCCGAGTCGATCGTCGTCACCGGTGAGCACATTGCGCGCCACTTCGGTCAGGCCACTCACCGCGACCCAGGCATGCCCGGGCGGGTCGCCGTACGGGTTCCCCGACGGTCCGGTCGCTCCGCCTTCACCGACACCCCACGTCGCGCGGAGGTGAACCCGAGTCGCACGAGCCAAATGGATGGCCCACGGCTCGGATGCTCCCCGAAGCTTGCGAGGCCTTTCGACCGGCCCGGTGAGCATTCCGTCGAGTGCGTTGCGGGTGTAGATCACGCTGCCGCCCAGGTAGTACGCCGACGCACCCGGCACGGCGAGCAGTGCCGCCGACACGAGGCCACCACCGCTGCCTTCAGCAACGGCGACGGTCTCGCCACGTTCTTTGAGCAACACACCGCAACGCGCACCTGCTGCGAGCAAGTCAGCCGGCAGCAGGCTCATGCCTTCATCGCTCCATCGACGACGAACTCGTGCCCGCTGCAATACGACGACTCGTCCGAGGCGAGGAACAACACCATGTTGGCCACTTCGTCGGCAGTGCCGGTGCGACCGACCGGGATCCCGGCAGCAGGATCGGGAACCCCCGACTCGTGCATCATGTCGGTGTCGATGATGCCCGGATGCACGGAGTTGACCCGCACGCCAGAACGAGCGAACTCGAGCGCTGCGGACTTGGTCATCCCTCGGACCGCCCACTTTGAGGCGGCATAGGCGTGCGCGATGCCGACGCCACCGAGCCCCGCGACCGACGAGATGTTGATGATGCTGCCGCTCCCCTGCTCCTTCATCACTCCGCCGCACTCACGGATACCGAGGAACACGCCGGTCTGGTTGACCGCGATCATCCGGTTCCAGTCGTCGAGCGACGTGTCGAGTGCCCGAGCCAGGGCGAAGATGCCCGCGTTGTTCACCAACACGTCGATGCGGCCGTGTGACTCGAGCATGCTGGTCACCACCGCCTGCCAGTCGGACTCACTCGTGACGTCGTGCTCGACGAACGTGACGGCGTCGCCGAGTCGATCGGCGGTCTTTCTCCCCTCGTCGACCCGGACGTCGGTGATCACCACCGCGGCGCCCTCAGCGGCGAATCGCTCAGCTTCCACGGCACCCTGTCCGCGTGCTCCCCCGGTGATCAATGCGGTCTTGCCATCCAGTCGTCCCATGGGCGAAAGGTACAACGAGGGTCGGGAATGCATCGAAACGGCTACCGCTGAGTAACTTGGCACCAACCGCTGTCGCCGAGCACTCATCGCTCGGGACCGAGACCCAGGAGTCCCCGAATGCCAGAAGCAGTTTTCGTCTCATACGCCCGCACCGGTCTGGCCAAGGCCGGCCGTGGTGGTTTCAACATGACCCCCGCCATGTCCATGGCAGCTCATGCCATCAAGCACGCCGTCGCCAAGTCCGGTGTCGAGCCCGAGGCCGTCGAAGACGTCAACCTCGGTAACGGTGCCCATGGCGCCGGCAACCTGGGCCGCCTCGCCAGCCTGCTCGCTGGCCTGCCGACCACGGTCAGCGGCAACACGATCCAGCGTCACTGCTCGTCGGGTCTCAACTCGATCGCCATCGCGGCCAACCACATCAAGATGGGCGAGGCCGACGTCTCGGTCGCCGCTGGCGTCGAATCGATCACCATGCCCGGCGGCGGCCTCGACAGCCTCGGCGGCGTCGACCCCGCGCTGACCGAGCAGTACCCGGCAATCTTCATGGCGATGATCGAAACCGCTGACATCGTCGCCGAGCGCTACAACGTGTCCCGCGAATACCAGGACGAGTACTCCTTTGAGTCGCAGATGCGCATGGCGAAGGCTCAGGAGAATGAGCTGTTCGTCGACGAGATCGTCCCGATGGAGACGAAGATGAAGCTCGTCGATCGGGAGACCAAGGAAGAGACCATCGTCGACTACGTCGTCGACAAGGACGAGTGCAACCGCCCGACGACCACCCTCGAAGGTCTCGCCAAGCTCGGCCCCGTCCGCGGCGAAGGCAACTACGTCACCGCCGGCAACGCGTCGCAGCTCTCGGACGGCGCCGCCGCCGTCGTGATGATGTCCGACGAGGAAGCCTCCAAGCGCAACATCGAGCCGATGGGCGCCTTCAAGGGCTGGGCCGTCGCCGGCTGTGAGCCCGACGAGATGGGTATCGGCCCGATTTACGCCGTGCCGAAGCTGCTCAAGCGCCACGGCCTGACCGTGGACGACATCGACATCTGGGAACTGAACGAAGCCTTCGCCTCGCAGTGCCTCTACTCGCGTGACACGCTCGGCATCGACCCGGCGAAGTACAACGTCAACGGCGGCTCGATCGCCATCGGTCACCCCTTCGGCATGACCGGCACCCGCTGCGCCGGCCACATCCTGCAAGAGGGCAAGCGCCGCGGTGCCAAGTACGGCGTCGTGACGATGTGCGTGGGTGGCGGCATGGGCGCCGCTGGCCTCATCGAGATCTACTGATCTCTCCCTGATTCCGCACTGACGGGCCGGGTCGCTTCGGCGACCCGGCCCGTTGCGCGCCCGGACTCGAAACAGCATCGCTGAGCAGGGGTTTTGCTCTCCGGAGAACTCTGAAGTACCCCTTCGCTTAGATGGTGTACATGATCTCCACCGCCACCCGCAACGAGCGCACCGCACCCCAGCAGCTCACGCTGCTGTCGGATTCCCAGAGCATCATGGCAACCAAGGAACTGCACGTGTCGAACGCACCGGCGCAGTTCCGCCTGTCGAAGACCACACGCCAGCGTGGCCTCGCTCACATCGCCGAGATCCGCCAACAGCTCGCCGAGTCACAGGCCCGCCGTGAGGCAACTCTCAGCCCGGCACTCCCCCAGCGGAGCGCTCAGGCTGCCTGAGCATCTTGATGCTCAATGCTGATGCGCATATGCTTGACGGTGTGAGAACCACCGTGCGCATCGACGATGATCTGTACAAGCGGGTCAAGGCTCGGGCCGTCGAGGAAGGGCGAACCATCGCCTCGGTACTCGAGGACTCGGTCCGTCGAGGCATGGCGGAGGCGGCAACGGCTGCCGGTGAGCCCGTGAAGTTGCCGACCGTTGACGGACCACATCGGGCGGAGTTTCACACCATGTCGTACGGGAAGATGCTCGAGCTGGTCGAAGAAGGCGTGCCACCCGAGGAACG
>CAXMZV010000572.1:0-3323 GCA_964199985.1 Candidatus Ilumatobacter isfjordensis
CAGCGAGCCTGGCGCCCTGAATGGCGTTGGCGCCGATGCCTCCGATACCAACGACGGCCACGATGTCACCAGGACCAACTTCAGCGGCGTAGACCGACGAGCCCCAGCCGGTGACCACGCCACAGCCGAGTAGGCAGGCACGGTCGAGCGGAACGTCCTTCTCAATTTTGATACAGCTCGCCTCGTTGACCACGGTGTCGTGGGCAAAGGTGCCGAGCATGCACATCAGACCGAGGTCCTTGCCGTTGGTGTGATGGCGTGCGGTGCCGTCGACCTGCTTGCCCAGCGCCATGAGCGCACCGAGGTCGCACAAGTTCTGGTGACCGGTGGAACAGCTCGGGCAGCGTCCGCAGGACGGGATGAATCCAAACACGACGTGGTCACCCTCTTCGAGCCAACTGACACCAGGACCGACCTTGGTGACGACGCCGGCGCCCTCGTGACCGCCGATGATCGGCAGCTCGAACGGGAGGTCACCCGTGACGAGGTGCTCATCGGAGTGACACATGCCGGACGCGGCAAGTTTGACCTGGACTTCGCCTTCTTTCGGCTCGTCGAGCTCGATGTCTTCGACGCTCCACGGCTTTTCGGTTTCCCAGAGAATTGCGGCTTTGGTCTGCATGCGCGTGAGCGTACGCCATCGCTTCTCAGTGTGTGCCACCGGGCACCCTTATCGCACTTGGGGTGTGACCCCAAGTGTGATTCGCAACGGGCGCAACTCGGTGAGAGTGAGCTGCCACACTGGCCCAGATGGACGATCCTCGGCGATCTCGGCGATCTTGATATGGGCGAAATGCAGCGCCAGGCCATTGCCGGGTTGCTGCGCGATCTCAATGACGAAGATCTGCACCACGTTGCCGAACTCGTCCGGCAACTCCAGACCGATCGCGCCATCACCGGCGGCGACCACGACGCCATCATCGGCGCGGCGTTCGAGATCGGCTTCGGACGCGACGGTCTGGGCGTACTCCCGTGGGTCGAGGGCAACCTCATCATCTGCCCGGGCGGCATGGTCTCGAAAGGGTCAAAAGGGTCACGAGCCAGCCACCGCTGCCGATTTGTCAGCATCGATGATTGTTGGTCTGGGACAGCGGCATGCTGCTGCGCGAAGACAAGCGTTCATCGCCGGGTACCGCCGAGGGCTTCCGCGCCATCGCGCTCGTGCCGCTGGTCGACGGTCTCGACGTCGTGTCCGGCAGGGCTCGGCAAGGCCAGCACTCGGTCGAACACGTCGTGAGCTACGAGGTGCGCGGCGGCGAACTCGTCGAGGTCAGCCAGCGCACGGTGAACGCCAGCCACGGTGGGCGCCAGATTTGACCCTCCGCAACGGCACAGCCTTCGCTCAGCGCGGCAGCACTCGAATCTCGATGTAGTCGCCAGCGGCGAGCCAGCGATTGATCGCGTTCTCCAGATCACTCTGGCTGATGTCGTCCAGCAACTCGGCCTGGTTCTCGAAGTCGGCCAGGCTCGGGTTGCCAGCCGGGTCGGTCAGCGCGTCGAGGATCTCGTCGTTGAGCTGCTGGTTGCTGAACAGTTCGAGTTCGTTGCCGATCGTGCTGATCGCAGCGGCATATTCGCTGTCGGTGACGCCACTGGCACGGAGATCTGCCACTTGCTCGAGCACTGCAGCCGAGACATCCTCGACGAGGTCGGGACCTGTGGAGATCGAGAGGAACGTCTCGGCCAGCGGGGCGGCACCACCCGTCAGTTCGATCGCCGCAAACGGTGAGTAGGACTCGCCCAACTCTTCACGGATCACATCGGTCAAGCGGGCCGTGATCACCTGCTGGAGCAGCCGAGCAATGACGTCGTCTCGACGATCGGTGGTGCCATCACCCGTGAACAGAAACGTGACGCTCGCCTGGTCGCCTTCGCCCGCCTGCGTCGTCTCGACGATCGCCCCGGTCGGCGCTGGCGGTTCCACATAGTCGACGGTCTCGACCCGGCCCGTTGCCGGGAGCGTGCCGAGGTACGTGCGAGCGAGCTCTGTTGCTTCGGCGATGTCGAAATCGCCGTTGAACGAGAAGGTCCAGTCCGATGCGTCACCGAAGCGGTCGTCGAAGACTGCTCCAACCTGATCCGGATCGACGCCATTCAGTTCGTCGACGCCGAGCAGCAGGTAGCGCGGATCGGTGTAGCGAGCCTCCGTGAGCTCCTTGAAGCGTGCGTAGTTCGGGTTGATCGAGGGGTCCTCCGCAAGCGGCAATTCGTTGTCGATGTACTGCTCGAAGGACACATGGTCGACGCGCGGTTCAGTCATCACAAGGTGGATCAACTGGAACAGCGTTTCCATGTCGGTGGTGGCGGCGAACCCGTTCAAGCCCTCGGTGAAGACGTCGATGGTCGCATCGAGTGCAACTTCCTTGTCCGCAAGGAACGCATCGATGGCGACCGGATCGAACGATCCCACGCCGCTGTTCTCGACGACGTTGGCCGCGACCTCGGCCGCCGCGACGTCGGGATCGTCGAGCACCGTGGACCCTCCGGGGCTACGGCCTTCGAACGCCACCACGCCATCGGTGATCGGCGTGGTGTTGAGCGCCACGCTCACCCCGTTCGGGAAGGTGAGCAGCGTCGGCGCGAAGAAGCTGATGGCGGTGCCATCGGCGAGCGAAGTGACGTCGATCTCCTCGACCGGCGCAGGCGGGATCACCAGCGAATCGCCGATCGCAGCGTCATCGGGCCGCGGCTCGATGTCGCGGCCCGCTGCACTCTCGGCCTGCGCCACGAAGACGTCAGCAGCTGGGACGTCGCCAATCTCGTCCGCGGGAGCCGTCGCGAAGATGTGTACCCCAGCCGCCTCGTACCTCGTCACGAACATGTAGGCGAGCGTCTCGGGAGTGGCACGGTCGAGTACTTCGGACGCGTAGTCGAACCATCGCTGCGCCGTCGGCAACGATTCGTCTTCGAGAACATGGCGGACGTACTCGTCGGCGTACGACGCGTCCTGGCGCGAGTCGCGGCCGTCGTAGTCGACCTGCGCCGCACTGCGGCGTGCGGCGACAGCGCGATCGACCTCGGACTGGGTGAAGCCATAACGCCGCACTCGCTCGTACTCATCGAGCACGGCCTGCGTCGAAGCTTCGAGATCCGAGCCGTCAGCAGAGACGAAGATCTCCGGAGCATCGAGCAAGCGCACGAAGCCGCTGCCATCAACCGCGGCCTCGTCGAAGGGCGCCTCGCCGCGCAGTGCGTCGTTTGAGAGCCGAGTACCGATGATGTCGAAAGCGAGGTCCTGGTAAATGTCGCGTTGCACAACCGCTTCGCGCGAGCACGAGAGATCACGAGCGAGCGGGAGCGTCACGTAGGCGAAACCCTCCAAC
>CAXMZV010000573.1:0-3317 GCA_964199985.1 Candidatus Ilumatobacter isfjordensis
CGGCCCGCACGAGAAGGGCTTCGCTGTCAGCATCGCTGGGCCCTCCGTCGAGGCCGAACGCAACGCAGATGCCAGCGACGTAGTCGGGGCGGAGCTCGAAGATGGACGAGTCGACGACAACCTGGTCGATCCATTCCTGGGGCGACTTGGCCGGGGTCATGAGTAGGTCTTTCGGAAGGCGTCCTTGCGGCGGATGAGGTCACCGTCAAACTCAAAGATGTCGCACCCGCGCACCTCGGTCGTCGAGCCGTCGTCGTTCGTGTAGACGTAGGACCATTCGGCCACACCTCGGTTGCCGGCAACGAAGACGTCGCCGCCGCGTGACTCTGCGTCGCTGTCATGAGCGAGGAGTTCGGCCACGCCACGTCGGACCGCCTCACGGCCTCGATAGGTCGTGCCGGGTTCGGGGCCAACGGACGCCTCATAGACGCAGTCGTCGGTGAAGTAGCTCATGATCTCGGTGACCTCACCTCGATTCCAAGCGTCGCCGAATTCATTCAACCGTTCTGGTGTCATCACCGATCTCCTTCGTTGGCGAGACTGGTGTCTCGGGAGTGCAGTATAGTGCACTCATGGGTGTTTCTGAATCCGTCGGCGACGTGGTGCGTCGTCTCCGCGAAGAACGGGCATGGACGCTCGATCACGCCGCGACACGACTCGGGATCAGTCGACGACTGCTGACCCAGATCGAAGCCGGCACGGCCAACCCGTCGCTGTCGACGTTGCTCTCGATCGCGAGCGGGTTCGGTATCGACCTCGTCGACCTCATACAGGGCGCCGAGATCAGCACCGAGCATCGTCTCCAGGCTGACAACGACACCGCCGACGTGTTGTGGTCGACCGACAACGGCAGCACAGCACGGCTCCTCGTCGGGCTTGGGCCACTCGAGATGTGGTCGTTCACACTCGCACCGGGAGACTCGCGCCGGTCCGCCGCGCACAGTCCGGGAAGTATCGAAGCGCTCGTGGTGTCCAGCGGTCGCGTACAGGTCGCAATGGACTCGAAGGACGCGATCGACGTCGGCGCTGGTCAATCGCTGATCTTCACCGCCGAGTCAGCGCACGAATACCGCAATGTCAGCACCTCCGACACCATGTTCCAGCTCGCCGTGTACGACCCGATCAGTCCCGCATCTGCTCAACCCGAGCACGGCTGATGGCTAGGGTTTGGCCGATTGCCGGCGGACAGACTTGCCAACTGTTGATGGTGCGGCGGAGGCGCTCTGCGAGCCAATCCTCGGGTGGCCCGTCTCCGTCGATGGCCCAGGTGAGCGTGGCGCCGCCCCAGACGACGTAGAGATCGTAGGCCCACCACTCGCGTTGGGCCGTGGTTCCGAGGTTTGCGGTTTCGAGCAGACCGACGATCCGTCGGCGTGGATACCGATGACATGTGTGGCCGAGCGATGTTGGTCACGTGGCTCAGCAACGCAAGCTGTTGACCGTCGAGGAACTCGACGCGATGACGCCCGCCGAACGCGAGACCGTTTTCGCTGAGCGCATCGTTGGGAATCTCGACGACCTTCCCGCCGACGTTCGTGATCGGTTCATGGAGAATGGTCGCCGGCTGTCCCACGAGCTGCACTCCTCGGCAGAGTGACCGAGCGATGACACGTTCGCGTCACCGACCCAATTCTTCGATCGGTTGGATGTCCTGCTGCCGCAGGAGCGGTCCGCAGACGGGATGCCATCCGCTGTCGACTTCCTTCTGCATGAGATGCCGAAGATCATCGATGCACTCTCCGCGGACTACCTCTCTGCCACCTTGCCCGTCGATGATGTAGCAGATGTTCGGATGCTGATCACGAAGGGGCTCATGGTTACGTTCATCGTCGTCTACGTGATGGTTGCCGCGGATGGGGCATCGAGATTCTGTCCCTCGATCTGGAACGTTGACGAAGGACTTCGGGCCGCACTGACCGTCGCTGCCGATGTATCACGGATGTATCAGTTCGGGGAGCACCGGGCTGTGTCGGCCTGTATCCGGCCTTGAAGCTGCGAGACCGTGGTCGACGTCCCTTGACCTCAGCTCAGCGGGGCGAGCTGTGTGATGTCGTGCTGGGGGAGTGGGCTACTTCTATGGCTGTCTGACGTGAGCTGGTGGCAGACTGGCGTCACATGAAGCTGCGCCTGCCACGCCCGATCGACTTGATCGATGTCTTGTCGCTCCCGACGTTCATCGGCACCATGATCTGGGAATCCCACGTGCTCGCCAAGCGGGACCTGGGTGCCATCGACGATCTCGCCGACGCGACAGATGCCGACCTCTCCGACCCGTCCTTGCCTGCCGACCCGCTCATCCCCGTCGGCTATGAGTCGCAAGACACGAAGGCCAGCCTCACGATGCTGGCCGGGAACATAGCGGTTAATCTCGCGTTTGCCGGCGCCATCGGCGGCTTGAATCATTTCGTCTTCAGACGACGGATCGTCAACCTGCAGGTCAGCAAATGGTCGCTGCCGGCAGCCATGGTGGCATGGGATTTCCTCTACTACTGGGACCACAGGTGGATGCACGAAGTGCGGTTGCTCTGGGCGAATCACGTGACCCATCATTCGAGCGAGCGCTACAACCTGTCGACCGCCCTCCGCCAGCCGTGGTCAGGATTCTTGACGTCGTGGGTGTTCCTGCCGATGCCGCTGATCGGCCTCCCGGCGCGCCACGTCGCGAAAGCCGGCCAACTCAACCTCCTGTACCAGTACTGGATCCACACCGAGGCGATCGACCGACTGCCGAAGCCGGTCGAGGCGGTGTTCAACACGCCGTCGCATCATCGGGTCCACCACGGCGTCAACCCGCAGTACCTCGACAAGAACTATGGCGGCATCCTGATCATCTGGGACAAGCTCTTCGGGACCTTCGAACCCGAGGTGCGTCGAGTCAAGTACGGCCTCACCAAGAATATCGACTCCTTCAACCCGATTCGCATCGGCTACCACGAGTTCGTCGACATTGCCCACGACGTCCGCCGGACTCGCGGGTGGCGCAACAGGCTCGGATTCGTGTTCGGTCGACCCGGGTGGCAACCAGTTGATCCTTCGATGTCGACGACGACTGCAGCAGTGGCGTAGCAGCGTCGGCAAGGTCACCGTCGGTCGGGCACCGCACCGTCGACCTTTCAGAATTCAGCGATGCCGAACGTCGCGAGCCGTAGGCAACGATGAGCCGAGACTCTCGCCCGGCCACTCGATGTTCGCCGTGTATCACGGATGTATCAGTTCGGGGAGCACCGAGCTGTGTTGGTCTGTGCAGGTCTGTACCGGACCGTGCACCCGTCATCCCAGCTAGACCACTACGTCCCGACACGAACCAACACAGACCG
>CAXMZV010000574.1:0-3307 GCA_964199985.1 Candidatus Ilumatobacter isfjordensis
GAAACGATCCTTGCGAATGAACCCGACACAACCGCACGTGGCCAGGTCCGCCGGCAGGTCATGCTCAGCCAACGTCGAGATCAAGAGCACACACATCTCGGGAATCGTGGTCGAGAACCGACGAGCAGGGTTCCGGGCGTCAGCACAATCACACTGGCGATCGCCCGCTGGTAGCTGACGTGGTCGTCGACCACAAAGACGCGAACGACGTCACTTGCATCATCGGCTGTCACGGATTGATCGGCCAGGCAGCTGTCGGGTCGACCGAACGACGAGATCATGGCTCGATCGTCGCTGGGCGGTGCAGCCAAGGGCAAGCCCCGACACACCCGTTCCGTGGGGGTGTCTGCGCCCCTACGGGAATCACCTACCCTCGGCCAGCATGACGCTGGACACGCCGGAGCACGGTGTCCTTGAAACGTTCATCCGATTCGACACCGTCGCGGCAGCACTCAGCTCGGTCGCCATGGTCGTTGTGGCACTCACGTACATCGACGAGCCCGCATTCTGGGTGGTGCCGGTATCGCTGTTCGTGCTCGTCGCGCTGTTGCTGGTCGCGGGGCAGCAACTTGGCGCTGGGCGACCCCTTGCAGCGTTCACGCTGGTCGCTGTTGGGAACTGGGCCGTGGCGATTGCTGTTCCGTCCGTGCTCCCGTTCCTGTGGCCTGTGCTCGCCGTCGCCGCGCTAGTCCCCGTCGTCCTTGCCGCGCCCACGCTCGGTCGACGAGCAGCCGCCATCGCGATCGGCGTCGGGACCCTTGTGATTGCCGGCGTTGCCATCATTGGGCTGCTCGGTGACGACAGCGGTGTCATCGACGACGTCGACGACGACCTGGAGCTCATCGCCGTCGTCGGTGCTCTCGCGGCATTGGCGATTCCGATCGGCCTGGTGGTCAGTCAGGCCAACACATTGCAACGCCGCTCGCTGCTCAGAGCGGACGCTCTCAACGCCAACCTCCGCAAGAGCGAGGAGGATCTCGCCGCGTCGCGCCGCCGCGTTGTCGATGCTGCTGATACCGCACGGATCCAGATCGAACAAGATCTGCATGATGGGGCCCAGCAGCACCTCGTAGCGCTCGGGGTACACCTTCGCCTGCTCGAGTCACGCACCAACGGTGGCGCTCAACCGGACGACTTGCATGAGTACATCGCTGCGCTTGTCGGCGAGTTAGACCTCGCGATCGACGAGCTGCGCGAGTTGGCGCACGGGATCTACCCGCCGCTTCTCGAAGCCCGCGGTCTTGCTGAAGCGTTCGGCGCGGTGTCGCTGCGGTCGCCGATACCGATCACGGTGCTCGCGACCGACCTCGGCCGATTCGATCGAGCCGTCGAGTCAGCGCTCTACTTCGTTGGCTTGGAAGCAATCGCCAATGCGTTGAAACACGCCCCCGACGCTCACATCGAGTTGACGGTGCGGACCCACCATGGCGCTGTCCACTTGAAGGTCAGTGACGATGGCCCTGGGTTCGACGTCGATGAATGCCGCACGTCGGTCGGGATGTTGAGCATGCACGATCGAACTGCAGCTGTGGGCGGGAGCTTCACGATCGAGTCAACCGTCGGCGCTGGGGCACGAGTCCTCGTCCAGGTCCCCGCAACGGCCCGCACAGGGTCCTAGCACCCCCGCCGACACACGGGCGTCCACCCTCGCCGACCGAACCGGACGTCTCGATGATGGAGCCATGACCTCCACCGCGGCTCGTTCGGCCACCACGCTCCTCGCGTTCCTCACACTCGCCGCTTCAGCATGCGGCAGTTCGACCACGTCGAGCCCGGCGGCCGACCGCGTGACGCCGAACCTCGACCAACTCGCAGCCGCCCCCGCCGCAGGGCCCGCGACAACAGCACCAGCCGGGCTCCCACCTGAGGAACCGCCCGCCCCGCCGCCAACCACGATCGCACCGAGTACCACCGTCCCGACCACGACTGTGCCGACGACAACCGTGCCAACAACCACAACTGTCCCGACCACGACCGTGCCACCAACGACGACGCCCGCACCGCCACCTCCCGCACCTGCTCCAACAACCACGACCACGACCACCATCCCGCCGCCGCCAGAACCGATCTTCATCGATCTGGCCACGGCGTTGCAGTGGGAGGCCACGGCAAGCGACCCAGACGGTGCGGGCGCCCAGGGCACCGCTGAGATCACCGGCAGGAACACGGTCGAGTTGCGGGCCGAGGCGTCGCACGGCATCAACGGGAGGGCCACAGCACGGGCCAAGGCCACAACGCAGATCGATCTCGCCGGGCTCGTTGCCGACGTCGACGCCCCCTACGACACGTTCCACATCGAGATCAACGCGACCATCATCGGCATCGGTTCTATGCAGGCACCGTGGGATCGGTCCACCGAGTTCACTTCGGGCCTCGCGTTTGAAACCGACTCCGACGCCGTGGCCGGATGGAACGTGTTCGGGAAGACGCATCTATTCGAATCGGAGGTCAACAGCGCGGTGAGTGAGCCGTTCCGCGAGGACAAGACAATCTGGATCTACTTGCCGTCTGATACCACGACTCTGACTGTCACATTCAACACTCGGTGTACAGCGAAGAGCGGACCGAACGTGTTCGCGCTCTTGAGCGAGGGCTATTGCGACGGTTGGGTACGGATCGAGACCTTGACGGCGACAATCACGCCGATCCTGGATTGAGTCGCCAAGCAGCCGACCCGTCCGAGGCGTCGAGATGTTTGTACTCTGCAACCATGTCTGTCGACACCACGACCCCGGAACCGGACCTCGCGGCCATCCACGCCAAGTACCTCGAAGAGCGCGACAAACGCATCCGCCCCGACGGCAACGACCAATACCTTGAACCGACGGGCAAGTACGCCCATTTTCTCGATGACCCACACACCCAGCGGGTCGAACGTGCGCCACTTTTCGACGAGGTCACGGTCGCGTTCATCGGCGGTGGCTTCGCCGGGCTGCTCACCGGAGCCAAGCTCAAGCAAGCCGGCATCAATGACGTGCGCATCATCGAGAAGGGCGGCGACTTCGGCGGCACCTGGTACTGGAACCGGTACCCCGGGGCACAGTGCGACACCGCGGCGTTCATCTACCTCCCCCTGTTGGAGGAGACCGGACACATGCCGACCGAGAAGTACACCCATGCCCCCGAGATTCTGCAGCACTGCAGGAACATCGGGACCGAGTTCGACCTGTACGAGAATGCCGTGTTCAGCACGGAAGTCACCGGTCTGGAGTGGGACGATTCGGCAAAGCAATGGATCATCCGAACCGACCGCGGCGACGAGATGCGTGCGAAGTACATCGCCATGGGCACCGGCCCGCTGCATCGC
>CAXMZV010000575.1:0-3307 GCA_964199985.1 Candidatus Ilumatobacter isfjordensis
GGTCAGCTCGTGCTCGTGCTCGTGCTCGTGCTCGTGCGACCGGGGCGGGCAGGTCAGCGGCACCGGCCAACGGTTCGTCGTCTGTTGTGATTCTCGGGGTCGATTGGTGACGGTGTCGAAGGGTGGTGATGCGGTTGACGGCGTTGCCGACTCCGTTCGCAAGATCGTTGTTGGCTCGGTCCACGAGTCGTTGCGCGGTGAAGTCGGTGTCCTTGGAGGACGCCACGTCTCGCGCAATCCACCAACGCAAAGCGTCGGCCCCGTAGACGGCGACGAGATCGGTGGGCGATTGGCCACCGCCAGCAGATTCGGACAGCTTCGTGCCGTCGAAGGTGAGGTAGTGGTGGACGTGGATGCGTGTCGGGATGGGTTCGCCGGCGGAGAGCAGGAATGCGGGCCAGTCGACGGCGTGGAAGCGGGTGACGCCTTTACCCACGACATGGATCCGGTGGTCGGCGTTTCGCCACCACGTGTCGTAGTCGGCGCCGTCGGTGCCGTAGTCGAGTGAGCTGATGTAGTTGGTGAGAGCGTCGAACCAGACGTAGATCACCTGTGTCGGGTCGTCCGCAACAGGGATACCCCAACCCCGAGAGCGCTCAATTGAACGCGAGACACTGATGTCGCGAACATCGGCGCGCAGAAACGCCAGGATCTCGTTTCGGAACGGCACGGGATCGACCTGAAGTTGATTGCTGTCGATCAACTCGGCCAGTCGGTCGCCGTATCGGGGAGTCAGAAGAACCAGTTGGTCTCAACGACACGCTCAAGAGGTGGCTGCTTCCCTTGCCGACCATTGATCGACATCAGCCGCCCCTCGGCCACGAACAGCGCTGGCAGCGCCCGATCGAAGGACTTTCCGACGCGCACCACCCCATCGACCGTGTCAAACGCACGTCCACCGTCCGAACGACGGCGCTCACCTGCGGCCCGCATGGGTCCGCATGGACCGGATCGGCCGTTTATGCGAGACTCGTGTCGGAGCGAAAGGTTCCGAAGGCGGAAGTGAGATGACAGTCGAGATGATGGCAAACGCGCAAGTCGTGGCGCTGACCGCACGTCCCGGTCGCGCGTGATTGCCATGATACGCCAAGGGTTGGCCGACCATCTCGACCGCCGCCTGACAGAACGTACGGTCCCGTTGACGGACGAGGAGCTGGCACGGCCCGCCGTCGTCCTCGCGCCGCATCCAGACGACGAGACACTTGGGTGCGGTGGGCTGATCGCGCTGAAACGCGATCGTGGGGTGCCCGTGACGGTGGTGTTCATGACCGACGGCGCACACTCGCACGTACACCTGGTGGACGCCCAAGAACTGGCGGCGCGACGCCGCCGCGAAGCCGATGCAGCCTGCGCTGTGTTGGGCGTTGAACACAGCGCAGTGAACCATCTCATGATTCGCGACGGCGCGCTGAGCGACTCGGCGCAGCAGGCCATGGAGCTACTCGCCCCACTGCTCGACAACTCGCAAGGACACCAGCTGATCGTTCCGCATCCCGACGAGTCCCCCCTCGATCACCGGGCCACATTCCAGATCGCTGAGCAAGTCCTCAGACGCTCCGGAGACACGATGGATGCCCTGCTCTATCCCGTCTGGCTCTGGGACCAATTCCCGTTTACCAACCCGTGGTCCGCGCCGAGGAACCGACACTCGTCGCGCTCGATTCTCCGTATCGCCGTGCGCGATCGCCTCGGGTCGCGCATCCCGGGCATTCTCAACCGGCGAATTGACGTGAGTTCGGTCCTTGAGCGAAAGCGCGCTGCGCTCCATGAGCATGCAACCCAGATGAGACAACAGGACGACTCGAGCGACTGGCTCACCCTCGCAGACATCGCGCGAGGGGATTGGCTCGAGCGATCGCTCCAACCCAACGAGTTCTATGCGGGCTGCGCGGTCGGTGCGCAGCGCAGTCCGTCATGATGCCAACCCGGCCCGGGGCTCAGTCTCCCCGCTGGGCGATGACACTGGTGGGCCGATGATCAATCCCGGTACGTCTGCCCGTTTCGTCGTGAAGTCGGCAGCGGCGTGGCTGCGGGCTCGCCGGTACGCGCTGCGACCGGGGTGGATCGCTACTGGGATCGGTGCTGGCTTGCGATTCGACCCGGGTGTCGCGGAAACCGGTTACCTGCGTGGTGATGCTGAGCTACCCGTGCAGTTGGCTCTCGCCGATCACCTCAGCCCAGGCGACGTGTTCTACGACGTCGGGGCGAACGTCGGCTTCTTCGCGGTGCTCGCAGCCCGCCTCGTCGGTGTCAACGGGCTCGTCGTTGCCGTTGAGCCCGTTCCACGGACCGCGGCCCGGGCTCGTCGCAACAGCGGGCTCAACGGGTTCACGAACGTGCGGGTCCTCGAACGGGCAGCATGTGACTCGAATGGCACCGGTCAACTGGTGTTGGCACGTCACATCGGGGGCGCCGCCTTGGAGACGGTCGCACCGCCCATCGATGCGACGTCAACGATCGCGGTCGCGTTGACGACGATCGACGCCGTGCTCGCCGATCCCGGCATCCTTCCGCCGACGGTGGTGAAGATCGATGTCGAAGGCGCGGAGTTGGCGGTGCTCAAGGGGATGACCGAGACGATTGCACGACATCGGCCGACAATCATCTGCGAGATCGACGACGGCGACGCAGACGAATACGCGTCCAAACGGCGAAGTTGCGTCGAGTACCTCGAGTCGTCCGGCTATCACGTCATCCAGCTTCCGGACTCCTATCCCGAATCGTCGTGGTTCGTCGGACACATCCTGGCGACACCGGCGGAGGTGCACACCTGATCCCTCCAAACTGAGCCGCCGATCGTCGTGCCCAGAGGACGGTCGGTCACTCGGGGAGTGTCATCTCGTAGAAGCCACCACCCATGGTGCCAATCACGAGATGCCGCTCCCGATGTGGATCGAACGCGACGACGGACACCCGACGAACTGGGAGTCCATCATTGATCGGTGTCCAGTTGCTACCGCCGTCGGTCGACTCCAGAACGCCTTGCGCACCGATCACGTCGTGGAACGGCAGGTCATTGGTGGCCACGATCAGATGGTCCGGGTTGAACGGATCGACAGCGAGATCGGCGGCGTAGCGATCGAGCCCCGTTCCGCACGACGGGACTTCGAGGCAGAGCCGCGTCCAGCTGGCGCCGTCCCATCGGCTGATCAGACCCGCGGTATTGTCATCGAGCCCCCACCGAATGACGAACAAGGCGCGAGTCGTCGGATCGAACGCCATCGCGTCGACTCCCGGTGGCGACTCCGGAAGCGCTTCGACCTGGTTGGCGTCGACCGTGAGCGCATAGACCGCCTCGGCATCGGCC
>CAXMZV010000576.1:0-3306 GCA_964199985.1 Candidatus Ilumatobacter isfjordensis
GGTCAATCCGTCGAGGAGTCCCGCCGCGGCGAGCACGAGTGAGCCGGTGCAGACCGAGGTGGTGAACGTGGTTGATTGATGCGCCGAGCGGACCCAGTCGAGCACGCGGACGTCGGTCATCAGCGCCCGCGTGCCATGCCCGCCGGGGAAGACGATGAGGTCCGGCGTCGGGAAATCCTCGAACGTGCCGTCCACCTCGATTCCGAGCATGCCGTTGTCGGAACGGACGACGCCGCGCTCATGCCCGATGAACGTGACGTCGATGTCGGGAATGCGCTGGAGGACCTCGTAGGGGCCGATGCCATCGAGGGCCGTGAACTGTGGGAACAATGGAATGACGGTCTGGATGCTCATGCTGTGCTGCTTTCTGCTGGAAGATCATGCCTTCGCCGCGGAGGGGGCACATTCTGTCCCCTGTTGCCCGGGGAAGAATGGGACAGTTCGGTGGGCACGGCTTCCAGCATGTTCGACCCGCTCCAGGGCGTCAATGACACATGGCCAACCATTCCCGCCACCGACGGGCCCAGTCCGTCCCGGCGGCGCGGCGGTAGCCTCGACCACGTGGACGTACGCATCGGAGTCACCCAAGCCCCTCGCGAGATCAATCTCGAACTCGCCGACGACGCAGACCGCGACGATCTGAAGGCGCGGATCGAGGCAGCCCTCGGCGGCGCGGCCGACACGCTCTGGATCACCGACAAGCGTGGCAACGACGTGGCAGTGCCGTCGGCGAAGATCGCCTACGTCGAACTCGGCTCGGCCGAGAGCACCCGCAAGATCGGCTTCGGAGACTGAGTCGCAGCTGGACTGGGTACAGACGTGACTGTCGTGTCACGCTGGAACCGGGTCACCGAGTGACACAACGCTGAACGACATGACCGCCCTCCTCGACCTCGACCTGCTGTGGGTCACAGGCAAGGGCGGCGTCGGCAAGACATCCATTGCGGCAGCCATCGCTGACGTCGCGGCGCGCAGTGGCCGTCGAACACTCGTCTGCGAGATGGACGCCAAAGGCGCGCTCGCGGCCGTGCTCGGCGAAGACGACCTCGGGTTCGAACCCACCGAAGTCTCGGCCAACCTGTATGCGATGACAATGAGCACCGAGGATGCGCTCAGGGAGTACCTGCGGCTGTTCGTGAAGATTCCGTTCCTTGGACGCATCGGCCCGTTGGCCAAGACGTTCGACTTCGTGGCTGACGCTGCGCCTGGCGTGAAGGAGATTCTCGGCGTCGGGAAGCTGTGCTACGAAGTGCGCGAGCGTCACTACGACCTGGTTGTCGTCGACGCCGAGGCGAGCGGTCACATCGTGAGCCAGATCGGTGCACCGAAGGTGATTGCCGACCTGGTGCAAGTGGGTCTCGTGCGCGACCAGACGCAATGGATGCTCGACATTCTCAACGATCCGGCGCGGACTGGCGTGGCTGTGGTGACCACGCCCGAAGAGATGCCGGTCACCGAGTCGGCCGAACTCTTGGGCCGCCTCACTGCTGAGACCGGTGCCCATGCTTCCGCTGTCATTGCGAACCGCGTGTTGCCGGTCCTCTTCGATCGGCGCGAGCAAGCCGTGGTCGATCAACTCGAGTCCGCCCTCCCGACGCTGACCGCAGCCATTGGCCCCGGCGCATCGATGGTGCTCGAAGCCGCTCGCCTCACCGATGCTCGCCGTCGAACCGGTGCCGAACACCTCCGTCGGCTGCAGACGGAACTGCAACGAGATGCGAGCAATGCCGATCTGCCGATCATCACCGTGCCTGAGCTCTTCTCCCGGGCCCCGGGCCGCCGCGTCGTGTCGTTGATCGCAGACGGACTGGCCGACGAACTCGACGTCGAGCTGGGATGAGAGACGTCCGATGAGCGACCTCGACAATCTGCTCGCCAGCCGCGAGATGGTGCTGGTCGCCGGCTCGGGCGGCGTGGGCAAGACGACGATCGCCGCCGCCATGGGAATCGCTGCTGCGCAGCGCCAGAAGGGCAAGATCCTCGTCGTCACGGTCGACCCAGCCCGCCGACTCGCCACGGCGCTCGGCCTCGAAGAAGTCAGCAACACCCCCATGCGCATCAAGCCGGCAGTGTTCAAGCAGGCCGGGGTCAAGGTCCGCGGCCAGCTCTGGGTGGCGATGCTCGACACCAAGGCCGGGTGGGACGAACTGATTCGTCGCCATGCTCCCGACGCCGAAGTGCGCGATGCGGTCCTCGCCAACCCGCTGTATCAGAACATCACGAGTCGGTTCGTCCACAGCCACGACTACCTCGCGATGGAACAGTTACACGATCTCCACGCGACCGGCGAGTTCGATCTCGTCATCGTGGACACCCCACCTTCGCGCAACGCACTGTCGATCCTCGATGCCCCCAGCCGCATGGTCGACTTCTTCGGGAGCCGCTTGCTGCGATGGCTGACGGTGCCTTACCGGTCGCGCCTGTTCACCGTGGCGTCGAAGCCGTTCTACCAAGTGGCAGACCGCGTGCTCGGCTCACGGTTCCTCCAGGACATCGCCGACTTCTTTGTCCTCTTCCAGGCAATGGAGAGCGGTTTCGTCAAGCGCGCGCGGTCAGTCGAAGCGCTCCTCGCCGATGCTCGCACGGCCTTCGTCGTTGTGACGACCCTGGAGACGGCGCCCAGTCACGAGGCGCGATTCCTCGCTCAGGAACTCATCCGACGGAACATGACCCTCGGCGCCATCGTTGCGAACCGCGTGCTGCCGAACGAGCTGGCCAGCGCAGCAGCTGCTGACAGTGCCGAAGCGCTGCGCGACCGGCCTGGCCGCAAGCTCGCCGAGTCACTCGCCGCTGAACTCGACGATGCCCCTGTCGCCGTGGTCGACGCGGTGCTGACCCAACTGGCCGAGCGGTTCGACGATGTTGCGCTCGTCGCTGGCCGGGAGACCGAACGCCGGGCCGAGTTGGCGTCGCTCACACCGTCGATGCTCGATGTGCCGTGGCTCACTGGCGACATCCACGACATCGCTGGATTGGGCAGGCTTGCGGACCTGCTGAGGGTCGACTCGACCGAGATCTGAGACCGACAGAACTCCTCGGCGCCTCCACGGTGAGGCGATGTTCCGAGGGCGAACTGCGGGTATGGCACATCCTGTTGTCTCGGATGCGGCAGAATCAGCACAGATGACTTCCATGGCCGACCTGTCACGGCAGCATTCGTCACTTGATCAAGACGATATCGACCACCTGCATCGGCTCGGTGCGGAGTGGGCATTCCTCGCCGATCTGTGCTTTGCCGACCTTCTGCTGTATGTCCGTTCGACCGACGGGAAGTGCGTAGTCGTCGATCAGGTTCGTCCCGCCACA
>CAXMZV010000577.1:0-3296 GCA_964199985.1 Candidatus Ilumatobacter isfjordensis
AACCCGGCGATGAAGGACGTGACAATGCCAACGGCCATCGGAATGAGGAGACCTTCGTATCCGCCGTCGCTGAACATCGAGAGCATTTTGAACACGACCGCTCCGAAGATCACGGGCAACGACATCACGAAGCTGATTCGCACAGCTGCATCACGGTCGAACCCGATCCACCGCGCAGCGGTCATCGTGATGCCTGATCGACTCGTCCCAGGGTTGAGTGCGAGGGCCTGAGCGAAACCAACCTTGAGCGCGTCGGGGGTCTGGAAGTCCTCGACCTTGCGACGACCGGTCTTTCGGTCGGCCCAGCCGAGCAACAGACCGAATCCGATCAGTGAAAGAGCGATGATGAAGGGCGTGCCCAGCACCGTGTCGATCTTGTCCTCGAACAGTGCACCGACTGCTACTGCGGGCACCGTGGCGAGCACGAAGAGCCACGCCAGTCGACCATCGGTGTTCGTCGGTTTCGTGCGAGTGAACACCAGCTTGGTGCCCTCGACGACGTAGTTCTTCACGTCGTGGCGGAAGTAGCCGAGCACGGCAAAGAAGGTGCCGAGGTGCAGCGCCACGTCGAACGACTTCTTCAGCGACTCGCCGTTGGGCCCACTGAAGTCATCCCATCCGAACAGCCACGGCACGAGCAGCAGGTGGCCACTGGACGAGATCGGCAGGAACTCGGAAAACCCCTGCACGATTCCGAGAACGATGGCGTGGAGGATCAGCACCCCGATGTTCTATCCGCCCCAACCCCTCTCCCCCCGCCACCCACCGCCCCGACCCCATTCCCTGGCTGGATGAGAGGTGAGCGGGCGGTCCACCCAGGTCTCATCGGACGACTCGTGCTCAGCGCTGTGGTCACGAACATGCGTAGGGTCGGCGGATGGCATTTCGGCATCGACGGCGGAAGCTGATGCTGGTCACGGGCGGGGCCGGTTTCCTTGGCCGCCACCTCACCGGTGGGCACGCCAGCGACCGATGGGAGTTGATCGCACCATCGTCGACGGCCATGGACATTCGTCGACGCGACTCGACGATCGACACGATCACGGACTGGAAGCCCAACACTGTCGTCCACCTTGCCTACCGCAAAGGCGAGCGACGAACCGTCGTCGATGGCAGCCGGCACGTCGCCGAAGCAGCAGCTGCGTGCGGTGCACGGCTGGTGCACATGTCGACCGATTTGGTCTTTGCGAGCCGGAACCGCCCGTATGTCGAGAGCGACGTGCCATTCCCGACGGAGGACTACGGGCGGGACAAGTTCGACGCCGAACAAGCAGTGGCGATTGCATGTCCATCGGCGGTGATCGTCCGGACGTCATTGTTGTACGGCACCGACGACCTGAGCGTCCCCCAACTGGACGTGGAGCAGGCACTGCATGCAGCACGCAGCGAGACGCCGATGATCTTCTTCACCGACGAGTATCGGTGCCCCGCACACGTCGAAGACGTTGCCGCCGCCGTTGCGGATCTTGCCGAACGTTCTGACGTCACGGGCCCAATCCACGTCGCCGGACCCGAAGCGCTCAGCCGCGCTGACTTCGCCCAACGGACTGCGACCTGGCTCGGCCGCGACCCTGCCGCCCTGCGCACCGGCACCATCAAAGAGTCCGGCCTCACCCGCTCCGCAAGAGTCGTCCTCGACACCACGCAGGCCGCGACCCTCGGTATCCGTTGCCGATCGGTCAAGGAGGCCTACGCACGCCGCTGAAGTGATCGCGGTTTCCTATCGCCAGCCTCAGTCACCCGCTGTCTGCACCAGAGCGATGTCAACGAAGCCGCGTGTTCCGGGGTTCCATCACGTCGGCGACAGGGTGCCGCTCGGCGTCTGAGCGTGTTCGTTGTTCGGGTGTCAGGTGCCCGAGAGTGTGACGTCGCGAATGACGAGCGACATGCCGCTGGAGCGCATCGGGAGCCAGTCGAGGTCCCCGCCGACCTCGACGATGTCAAGGAGCATGCGCTGCAGGGTCGACGCGATCGTGAACTCGCGGACCGGTGCGCCCACTTCACCATTGGCGATGAGCAAGCCCGCAGCTCCGGTCGAAAAGTCGCCGCTGATCGGGTTGACGCCTGAGTGCAGTCCCTGCACCGACTGAACGAGGAGGCCGTCGTCAACGTCGGAAATGAGCTCAGCCTGCGATCGCGTGCCCGGCACCAGCGACATCGCGAGGCAGCCGACACCGGGAGTGCCTGCGAAGCCGCCGCGGGTGGCGTTTCCGGTCGAGACAGTGCCGGCGCGGCGAGCGCTGTAGGAGTTGTGGACGAACTGCTGGAGCACACCGTCTTGAATCAGCACGTTGCGACGAGCGGCGAGACCTTCACCGTCGACGTCGGTAGCGCTGTATGCCTTCGGGTTCGTGGGGTCATCGATGAACGTGACGGACGTGGCCGCCACTTCGTCACCGAGGCGTTCGGCGAACAGCGATCGACCCTTGACGACGGCTTCGCCGTTGAGCGTCGACGAGATAACACCGAGAAACTGGGCCGTGACCATCGGGTCGAGCACGACCGTCGTGCGCTTGCTTGCCGGCTTCGTCGCGCCCAGGAGGCGGGTCGCTCGCTCGGACGCTTCGCGTGCCGCCTTGTCGAGGTCGAACTCGTGCGGGCTGCGGCCGACAGAGAATCCGAATCCGGTCTGCGTCTCGGCGTCGTCGCCCTCACCGTCATCGGCGAGTGTCGACACCGACACGTAGCACCCGTTCTCGCGGCCCGACATCCGGATGCCGGTCGTTGACGCAACCGCGGACTCGCCATGCGCGTCGGCGTAATTCGAGTCGTCGACACGGACACGGGGGTCCTGCCCCGAGGCCAGCTTCTCGAGCTGCTTCGCGAGATCGATCTTGTCGTCGGTCGGGTAGTCCGCGAGCTCGTCGTTCCACAACGACTGCTCGGTGACTGCGACACCGTCTGGTTCCGCCAGCGCGGCGTACTCATCCGGTTCGCCGAACTGGACGTTGTCGCGAGCTTCGGCGAGCACTTCGGCGATCGCCGACTCGTCGAGCGTGCCCGCGTAGGCGAAACCGGTGCGGCCCTCCGAGATGACTCGAATACCGACACCCTCACTCTGCGCCGACACGAAGTGTTCGACGGCACCCTCGTAGATCCGCACGTCCGTGTCGCCGCCGCGTGCGATGAACGCTTCGACCTCCTCGCCCGGCTTCGCCTGCGCGACGACCCGATCGGCGACTGCCTGCAACTCAGATTCGAAGCCGCTCATGCTGCCGTGCCGCCAATGGTGAGTTCCTTCACGCGCAGGGTGGGCTGGCCATCGCCGACCGGCACGCCCTGACCGTCCTTGCCGC
>CAXMZV010000578.1:0-3291 GCA_964199985.1 Candidatus Ilumatobacter isfjordensis
TGATCAGGCCCCACTTGAAGCGACTCCGCAGGCGTTCTTCCAGCGTGGGGATCGCGTCGGGCATCCGGTCGGAGCTGATCACGATCTGTTTGTTTGCGCCATGCAGTGCGTTGAACGTGTGGAAGAACTCCTCTTGGAGCCCCTCTTTGTTGGCGATGAACTGGATGTCGTCGATCAGCAACACGTCGATCTCGCGGTAGCGCTGCCGGAGGAAATTCGTCGTGTTCTGACGAATCGACTCGACGTATTCGTTCATGAAGGTCTCGGTGGAGACGTAGCGAATCTTGTGATGCCGATAGTTCGAGTGGACGTAGTGCCCGATCGCGTACAACAGGTGGGTCTTGCCCAGCCCGGCGGATCCGTAGATGAAGAGTGGGTTGTAGCTCCGGGCAGGGGTTTCTGCGACGCGGAGCGAGGCGGCGAGAGCAAACTGGTTCGACGCACCTTTGACGAACGTGTCGAAGGTGTAGTCGGTACTGAGGCCGGCGGCTTCCAGCAGATGGTCGCGTTCGCTCGAGTCGTCGGCGTGTGGCTGGACCGGGATGTCGTCGGCGACGACCGGCCCCGACTCGACCACCGGGGTGTCGTTCACGTCGTCCGACTCGCGCTCCGCGGCCTGATCGACGTCGATGGTGATCTCGCGCCCGCCGAGGCCGGATTCGTCGAGCGCGTCGACGATCAGCGGCATGTAGCGGGTGGTGATTCGATCCCGAACGTACGCGCTCGGAGCGAGCAGCCGGAAGGTCGCGTCGTCGACGCTGATCGGTGTGACTTCCTGGAATGTCGAGAACCAAACACTCTCGGCGAGTTGTGAACGGAGTGACAGTGTCACTTGAGTCCACATGTCGTCGGCGTCGGTCAGGGGCATCAGGAGTTCACAGGAAGATCGTTCGTGATCCACATACTTGTCCACAGAGTGTGGACAGGAGGTGCGTGTGGAACGGACAGCGCACGCTAGCAGGTTGAGGCGACGACGAAAACTTGCTCCGAAATACCCCATACGCTGGGGTGATGCACTCGTCCGCGGCGTGTGGACAAACTACATCAATGTGGTTCGATCGGTTCTGAGACGGCAGATGAGCACGCTGTGAGCGCTGTATCGACGGGTTGTTGATGGTGCCGTCTGGAGCACCCGCGGTTACAGGTTGGGACGGAGTCTCGCGCGACCGTATCCTGGACGATCACATTGGGAGCGGGCTGTCGGCCCGGTCGGTGACTGCTGCACCACGATCTCGAGCAGCGTCCGATTCATTCCCGTGTCCTGAGGATCACGGAGTATCACGTGAAGCGTACCTACCAGCCCAACGCCCGCCGCCGAGCCAAGAAGCACGGTTTCCGCGCTCGCATGAGCACCCGCGCCGGCCGCGCCGTGTTGAAGTCACGCCGCGACAAGGGCCGGGCCCGTCTGTCGGCTTGATCGGTCGGATTCACACCCGGTCCGACTTCCAGCGGCTGCGCCGCGATGGTCGTCGGGTGCGAATCGAACCCTTCTGGTGCTCTCATCTCCCGGACCCGGCGTCGAACACCGCTCAGGTGGCGTTCGCGATCAATCGAGCCGTGGGCAACGCGGTCACACGCAATCGCCTGCGGCGTCGTTCGCGCGCGATCTTGACCGAGCTGGATCTCCCCGGTGGGCTGTATCTGATCGGCTGCAAGCCGACAGCGGGCGAACTGACGTTCGAACAGATACAGGCTACGCTGGGGGAACTCCCGACGAAGATCGCCAGATCGTGAACTCGGCGTCGTCGCTCAGTCGCCCTCAGACATGGGCCCTCCGATCGATCCACTGGTACCAACGCCTGGCCGAGGGCCGACCATCACCGTGCCGCTTCTTCCCGTCCTGCTCGTCGTACGCGGCGGAGGCCTTCGAGGTGCATGGCACCCGGCGCGGCACCTGGCTCACCGTGCGGCGACTCGTGCGGTGTCGGCCGCTCGGACCATCGGGGTTCGACCCGGTTCCGGAACCGTCGGTTGAGCTGGACTCGGCCAAATCGCAACATCACTCCTGCGCACACACTGTGTGCGCTCACCCCACTTGCTCTGAAATGACCTGCGAGGACTGCTGACATGTTCGAGATTCCCGCCGCGATTCTGTCGTGGTTCTACGACCTGACGAACAGCTACATCATCGCGATCGCCCTGATGTCGGTGGTGATCATGGCGATCACCACACCGCTGACGCTCAAGAGCACCAAGGGCATGCTCGAGATGCAGAAGATCTCTCCGGAGATGCGGCGCCTGCAGAACGAGCATCGCAACGACAAGCAGAAGCTCAACGAAGAGATGATGAAGCTCTACCAAGAGCACAAGGTGAACCCGATGTCATCGTGTTTGCCGATCGTCGCGCAGATGCCGGTCTTCATCGTGATGTTCCGCGTGCTGCGCGGCTTGACGTACGCACCTCGCGGCAGCGCGGAGCCGATCGCCGACACCGTGTATGACGTCGTCGGAAACAGCGGATCGATCGACGGCTTCATTCCCCGTTATCTCTCGATCGATTCGGGCCTGTTCCAGTCCCTGTATGGCAAGCTCGACATGGTTGAGCTCGGTCTCGACCTCAGCCAGTCGCCGTTCGAGGCGATCCAGGACAACCCAGTGACCGGCATCGTCTACGCCCTGTTGGTGGTCGCGCTCGGCGGCCTCTACTTCGGTCAGCAGCGGATGGTGGCCGCTCGCGCCTCGATCAGCCCGACGATGTCGCCCACGCAGCAGAAGCTGATGCAGTACCTGCCGGTCGTCTTCGCCGTCTTCCAGGTCTTCTTCCTCACGGCGCTTGTCGTCTACTACATCTTCCAGACCCTGCTCCGGATCCTCCAGCAGTACTACATCACCAAGAAGTTCTACGGCCACGACGAGTCACTCGGCCGTCAGGCGCAACGTGCAGGCGAGAAGGCCCGTGAGCAGTCGAAGGACAACGGCGAGCCACAAGGAATGTTCGGGCAGGCCAAACGGGACTTGATGACTGGCAAGAGCGACGATAAGAACGCCGACTCGAAGTCGTCGAAGAAGAACGGCGAGAATTCGGCGCCGAAAAAGAAGCCGAACGCTCGTCCGACCGACCAGAGCAAGCGGGTGACCCCGCCCAAGTCACGACCAAATGCCAAGTCGAAGGACGTCAACGGCGACGTGCCAACTGGCAAGGGTCGACCGACACCGAGCCGCAAGCAAGCACAAGCGGCCAAGAGTCGCCCACCCAAGTCCAGCAAGCCGTCGGGTCGACCGTCGTCTGGTAAGGGCCAGGGGGGCAAGTCGGGGAAGAAGAAGCGCTGACACCACGTCGGCGCGGACCAC
>CAXMZV010000579.1:0-3270 GCA_964199985.1 Candidatus Ilumatobacter isfjordensis
CCCCAATGAATCCGAAGCAGCCGCCTTTGTTGGGAGTGCCGTTGAGACTGTGCGACAAGCAGAAACGGCTGCTCAAGCCATCCACGAGAAAGGGGCGACCAACGTCGCGATCACATTGGGCCGAAAGCGCCTCGGCCGACAGCGCGGTCAACGCCGACGTTCGTAGCCGTGTTGCCAACCCACTCGAGTACCCGCTGCTCGGTGTCGTGACCGTCGGCGCCATTGCTTTCGCATTCAGTCGGGTCATGCTCTGGCTCTCGAAGACCAACACGGTCATCGCCTTCTCCGTTCTTGCCACCGTGGTGGCAGGCGGCGCATTCTTCTTCGCCTTCCGACCATCGATCAAGCGTGGCGCGATCAGTGGTGCACTCGGACTGGGCGCGGTTGCGATCTTTGCGAGTGGTGCGGCTGCTGGTGTTGACGGCGAGCGCGATATCCACGAGCACGAGACCACCGCCACAGCTGCTGTCGAAGGCCTCTGCGCGAGCCCCGAAGAGGGCGAGTACGACGAGAAGGCCAGCCAGACCGTGTCGATCAAGGCCAACACCTACACGATCACACTGACGGAATCAGACGTCCTCGAGTTCGATGTGCCGGGACCCGTCGAGTCGGGTGCCGAAGCCTTGGTGTTGCCGCGCTCGAACCCGAACAACATTGTGTTCCGCAACGACTCTGACGAAGACCGACGCCTGACGTACGACTTCCGTGCGCTGACCGAGGATGAGATTGTCGAGATCGAACTCGCCAAGGAAGAGGAGTCGGACGGTGAAGAGCATGGGGGCGACGAGTCACACGGCACCGTCGAGCGCTTCCAGCAGTGCACCACGCTCATCGAACCGGGTGGTGCGCAGCTCATGACACTGTTGCTGGCCGAGCCGAGCATCTCGCCGAGCAACGACGACGAGGCGTTCCGCTTCTTCGTTCCTGGCACCGACGCCGAACTCGAGGTGATGGTGCCGTGATCGTTCGCAGCGCAACGAGTGACCTTCAACCACCGACGACGAAAATGCAGGCAGTGAATTCCACAACTACGGTTACTTCTGTGACGTCTCGCGCACGCATCGCCCGCCTCTCCGCTCTTGCTGTGCTGACAGCCGCTGTCGCCGGCTGTGCACAGGATGCACCGCAGGACACATGGGACCCAGCAGGACCCAACGCCCAGAGCATCAGCGATCTCGACACCATCGTGTACGGCATCGCCGCCATCGTCGGTCTGGCCGTCTTCTCGGTGCTGGGATACGTCGTCTGGAAGTACCGCGACCGCGGCCAGCCGATTCCTGAGCAGTCACACGGCAATCCAGCCCTCGAAATCGGCCTCACGATCCTGCCTGCTCTCATTCTCATCGGCATCGCCATTCCCACGGTCAGTCTGATCATGGAGCTCGACGACACCGAAGGCACCGAGTGCATCATCAACGTCACCGGCCAGCAGTGGTGGTGGGAAGTCGACTACCCGGTTCAGGACGGCTGCGGTGGCATCGAGGAGCCAATCGTCACGTCCGGACAGATGGTCATCGAGGCAGGTTCGAAGGTGCTCGTACGCGGTACCAGCCGCGACGTCATCCACTCGTGGTGGATCCCACGGCTCAACGGCAAAAAGGATATGGTTCCCGGCCGAGTCCACAACGTGAAACTCCAAGCCGACGAGCCCGGTATCTACGCCGGTCAGTGCACCGAGTTCTGCGGTCTGAGCCACGCCAACATGCGCATGGAAGTCATCGCGATGAACCCGGAGGACTTCGCCGCCTGGAAGGCCAACCAGCTCGAGGCCTACACGTCGCCTGAAGAGGACACGCTTGCTGGCGAAGGTGAGGCCACCTTCATTACGCAGTGCTCACGCTGCCATCAAGTCAACGGACTCACCGACGACGATGGTGAACTTGTGGTCGCTCGGCCTGACCAGAACGTGTGGTCGGGCGCCGCCCCGAACCTGACGAACTTCATGACACGCAACAACTTCGCGGGCGCCTCGTGGAATCTCCTGCGAGAAGGCGAGTGCTGGGAGAACGTGTGGGACGCCAGCTCGTCTGAGGTTGGCGGCAGGTACCTCGAGGGGGTCAGCACTGACTGCCTCAACGAAGTCGAGCTGCGCGAGTGGCTGCGCAATGCACCGGCAAAGAAGCCGATGTACACCGACCCCGAAAGCCTCACGGAGACCGATGGTCTGCCCCGTGGTATGCCGTACCTCGCGTTGAGCGAAGATCAGATCGATCAGCTCATTGCCTACCTGCTCGAGCGCAAGTGATCCGGAGCGACTGAACCATGGCCATCATCGAACGCCCAACCGAGACGCCTGACGCCCGCGCTGACGGAACGTCACCGGCGCCCACCGCAGCCACCAACTACGGCTACCTGCGTCGCCCCGTGGAAACAACGGGTTGGCGCTCGTGGGCCTTTACGGTCGATCACAAGAAGATCGGCATCATGTATGGCGCCGTCGCGATGTTCTTCTTCATCGTTGGTGGCCTGGAAGCCGGACTCATCCGGCTGCAGCTCGCTGGCCCTGACGGCACGATCCTGTCGGCCGACAAGTACAACCAGATGTTCACGATGCACGCCACCACCATGGTGTTCCTCTTCGTGATGCCGATGGCTGCAGCGTTCGCCAACTACTTCATCCCGTTGCAGATCGGCGCCCGAGACGTGGCGTTCCCTCGCCTCAACGCGCTGTCGCTGTGGGTCTTTGTCTTCGGTGGTGTGTTCCTCAACACGTCGTGGTTCCTCGGCGGTGGCGCTGACGGCGGTTGGTTCATGTACGCGCCGAACAGCTCGGTCCCGTTCAGCCCCACCAACGGAGTCGACTTTTGGGCACTCGGGCTGCAGATCACCGGTATCGCCTCGTTGGTCGGTGCGATCAACTTGATTGTCACCGTGCTCAACATGCGGGCGCCGGGCATGTCGATGATGAAGATGCCGATCTTCACCTGGATGGCATTCGTGGTGCAGATGCTGCTCCTGTTCGCCATCCCCGTCATCACGGTGGCCCTCTTCCTCCTGATGTTCCAACGCAGTTACGGCGCCCAGTTCTTCAGCGTCGAGGCTGGTGCTGATCCGCTGCTCTGGCAGCACCTGTTCTGGATCTTCGGACACCCCGAGGTGTACATCCTCGTGTTGCCGAGCTTTGGCATCGTCTCTGAGGTTCTTCCCGTCTTTTCGAAGAAGCCGTTGTTCGGCTACCCGTTCGTCGTCTTCTCGGGCGCAGCCATCGGCTTCGTTGGCTGGGGCGTCTGGGCGCACCACATGTTCGCCTCCGGCCTCGGCCCGGTGTCG
>CAXMZV010000580.1:0-3266 GCA_964199985.1 Candidatus Ilumatobacter isfjordensis
CCCCACACGTCAACAAGGACGCCCGTGACCAGTACGAAATTCGTACCCACAAGCGCCTGATGGACATCGTGGATCCGACGGATAAGACCGTTGATGCGCTTATGAAGTTGGTGCTCCCAGGAGCGGCTGATCGAACGCGACCCATCCGCCCATGTCCGTCGCCCGAAACAGGACTACGAGTCCTCCACCCTCGGCCTCGATCGCAACGAACTCGGCGCGTTCCTCGTCTAAGCCGGACTCTGCGGTGGACGGGATCACGCACTCGCGTGCCTGCTCGCATTGAACGGGCTGCGCATCTCCGAAGCCCTCGGCGCCGACATCGACAACCTCGACGTCAACCGAGGCCACCGCACCCCGTTCATCCATCGCAAAGGCAACAAGACCGCCACTATCCCGTTGTCGCCGAGGACGGCACGGGCCCTCGATCTCTACATCGGCGAGCGACCGTCCGGGCCGATCTTCTTGAACCAGGACGGCACGAGCCGACTCGATCGTCATGCGTCGGCTCGGATCGTGAGGCGGCTGACGAAGGCTGCGGGGATCGACAAGCGGATCAGTCCGCACTCGCTGCGTCACAGCTTCATCACCGCTGCCCTCGACGCTGGCGTCCCGCTCCGAGATGTCCAAGAAGCAGCGTCGCACTCCGACCCGAGGACGACAATGCGTTACGACCGAGGACGCGGATCACTCGATCGCCACGCCACCTACATCGTGTCCACCTTCGTCGCCGGCGCCAGCCGCTGACCAACGCTGACCGGTCGCGGGCGACAATATGATCGCCCGCGACTGCATCCCCAGCCGATCCACAGGGCGCTCTCCGCTGCCGGATCCCGGACGGGTTTGAGGCTGCCGCGGCGGCGCGAATATCGAGTACTGCAGTAGGCCTGTTATGTCGGTGAAAGTGTGGCGTCACGCTTGGGCCGAACCCGAGTGGCCGTTGCCAGATTCACGACGGGATTCTGTGTTCGCGATATGTGCGGGCCCGGAGAGCGACTCGTCGTGATGGTTCCCGATCAAGATTGCCGCCGAGTTGCCCTGATCACAATCGGTCAGCATTTCGAAGACTGGAAGAGAGCTTCGCCCGTGCAGGCGGCTTGGGCACCTGCACGGTCACCGAGCCGGCATCTTCTGTGCCCGACATCCTCGATGGAACTGAATAGTCTGGCGATCCACACGACCTGCTTGGACGCCGACCATCATGGAGGACGGGGATGACAGAACACCACCTCGACGACGCAATAACTCATGCCTATTGGGATCGCGAGGTCGACTGTGGTGAGGCCTCGCCCGATAGTGCCCGGCACAATGGTCCGCGAGCGTCAGCGGACGGCCCGGAGATGGGTGCATGGTTGCTCGGTTCTGATCCAGCGCTCGCGCTCACGGGTCGCAAATGCGTACCAACGCGGCTGCTGCGAGAGGGCCACCACTTCGAGAGACCGACGTCGACGAGGCAGTCTCAAAGGCCATGAACGCAGCGACCTGACGAACGCAATCGCCCCATCAGGCGCGACGACCCGACAAGACGCACGCATATCAACACCACAATCAGTAGCCCCCACCCGCTCGCGATCGGCAGATTCGATCGGTCAGGGCCGCTCCAGATCGTGCGGCCCAGGCGTTGAGCTCTCGACACCGCCGCAGGCACTCTCTGCTGCGGATACGAGCATTCGAGAAAGGGCCAGAAGATGCCATTCTGATCGCTTGCGACCGGCGGCGCTCTCACGTGTCAGTTCGCACCGAAGTGCGTGACCGTCAAACTCGGCAGCCGAATCGACCTATGGGCGTCGGGGACAAGAGTCGAGAGCGCGAGACACACGATCTCCCAACTGCATTGCTCACGCCTTCGCTCGGCGTCCGCGATCGATCAGGCGCTCAAGAACGTGCATGCCGACACCGCCCAATCAAGATCTCGGCGTGGCGATCGCGTGTGCCGGTTCTCGATCGGATCCAACCTTCGGCGGTCGGCGTCGCTCAGCGTGCGCACCCACGTGTAGCGGGAGCGGCGGTCCGGATGGGGCGGGCGTGGGTGATTCTTCGGGCCTTTGGCTCTGGCCGCAGGCCGTGAGATCGGTAAAGGGTGAGATCTATCGCCTACCGAGAGATGTCACGATGACGACGCATCGACCCGAGCCGAATCCATGTTCCCCTCGACGATTCAGACTCTGGCATGGTTGCCGGACATGATGTCTGAGGTGGCAGTGTCGATGAGCGATCAGAGTGCAATTCGTACCGCGGCGTTGACCAAGCACTATGGCGACTTCCCTGCCCTGGTCGACCTAGATCTGGAGGTGCGACTCGGGGAGGTGTACGGGTTCTTGGGCCCGAACGGTGCTGGCAAGACGACCATGATCCGAACGATTCTCGATGAAATTCGTCCCACGTCTGGCCGGGCCTGGATTCTTGGCATGGACACCCACGAGCAATCGGTGGAGATCCGTTCCCATATCGGCTACCTGCCCGGCGACCTGGCGATGTATCCGAACCTGACCGGCCATGACACGTTGACGTTCTTCGCCAACCTGCGCGGCGGGGTCGATTGGGGCTACGTCGACACGCTCGTCGAGCGCCTCGGTGCCGATCTCACCAAGAAGGTCGGCGATCTGTCCACCGGGAACCGTCAGAAGGTCGGGCTGATCCAGGCCTTCATGAACCGCCCACAGGTGTTGATCATGGACGAACCCAGCTCGGGTCTCGACCCGCTCGTGCAGCGAGAATTCCAGGCGATGGTGCGCGAGGTCGCAGCCGAAGGCCGCTCGGTGTTTCTTTCCAGCCACACGCTGTCGGAGGTTCAGCGGGTGGCGGATCGGGTCGGGATCATTCGTCACGGTCATCTCGTTGCGGTCGAAGGACTTGCTGCCCTCCGGGCCAAGGCGATGCGTCGCATCGAGATGGACTTCAACGAGATCGTCGACCCCGCGGTGCTCGACGCTGTCAACGGGGTCACCGATGTGACGATCGACAACCACCGGGCAGTGTTCTCGTTCAACGGTCGGATGACCGAGCTGCTCAAGGTCGTGTCGGGCCGCTACGAGATTGTTGACATCGCGACCCGCGAAGCCGACCTCGAAGAGATTTTCCTCACCTACTACCGAGACACAGCCCCGGGTACCGATGCCGCCGGAGTGTCGTGCTGAGTTCAATCTTCGCCAAGGCCATCCGACCGCTGGATCGCCATGTCGGTTGCAGCCGGGCTGATCGGCGTCTGGTTGGTGTTGGCGATGGCTCTCTACCGCGACATCGACATCTCGGTCTATACCGACCTGCCC
>CAXMZV010000581.1:0-3264 GCA_964199985.1 Candidatus Ilumatobacter isfjordensis
CCACCTGTTGTTGTCCGGAGCCAGCGGCGGGATGGACATCTGCACGGTGACGTCGCTGCAGTCGGTGATGGTCGCGAGGCCACCGTCGCCCTCGGCCAGATCGTTGCCCTCGCACAGCACGATGCGGGTGTGACCCTGTTCGGCGATCCATCGCATCCGGGTGCCGTCGAGCACGCCGTCTTGGGAATCGCTTGCCGACGCATGCAGGCGAATCGGTACCGTGCCGCCCTCGACGCCGTGTGCCTCACCGACCTCGGGCGAGTGCATCGTGACTGCGGGCAGTGACTCACCAACCGGGACGTCGAGGATGGTGAGCAGGGTCGTGTCGGACACGGTGATGCCTCCAACGTCTTTGCCCGAGAACTCGACCGAGTAGTCGCCAGCAGCGAGGGTGTTGGCCGGGATCGTGCGGCTGTGGCCTGGGGAGTTGAACACCACGGCGCCACCGTCCTGCGAGCGGACCGTCCAGGTGACCTGGCCATCGTTCAGTGACTGACCGAGATCATCATCATCACGGGTCGAACCGTCGAGCACGATCTGCTCGACTGTGTACCGGTACGTGTTCGCTGCGGGGCTCGAGATGCTGACCCTCGGCGGCGTGTTCGCCACTTCGATCTCGATCGTGTCGTACACCCTGTTGCCGAACAGATCGGTGGCCCAGGCGTGGAAGACATGCGTGCCCGGGTGCAGGTTGCCAAGGTTGATCGGCTCGACCTGCGGCACCGGGTTGATGTCCGTACCGTCGCCATGTCGCCACTGGATTGGCAGGTCGATTCCAGCGAAGTTCTTGGCGGTCGCCGAGAACTGATATTGGTCGTCTGGTTTGTAGTCGCCGTTGGCGTCAGGGCCCGTGATCTCGATCACCGGTTCGGTGTAAGGTTTACCCATTGCGGTAGCGACGGCGCGATACGCATCGATCGAGCGGTGATGGCCACCACCGATCTGGGAGCCGAGGTTGCGGGTGTGAGCCGTGTCCTTGATGATCTGCCAGACCTCCTTCGGGCCGAGTGTGGGATTGGCCGCCCTCACCATCGCCGCGACGCCCGCAACGACCGGGCTGGCAACGGAGGTGCCGCACGTCCTCTCGGTGGTGCCGTCACCCGGAATGTTCGGGTTGGCGAGACCGAGGGTGCACATCGGGCCATAGATCTCAACCGATCCTCCACCCTGCTTCGTGCCGAAGTTGGAGCCGGGTGACACCATGCCGTCGTCGCCCATGCCACCGACGCAGACCACGCCCTCGAGTTCGCACGGCGCGATCAGTGAGTCGCCGGAGTCGACGTCGATGCCCGCGTTGCCGGCTGCAGCGAACAACAGCGCTCCGGAATCATCTCGGACCGAACGCATCCAACGGCCGTACTTGCGTTCGGCAGTTCCCTGGAGTGCGGTGATCGCGCCACCGAAGCTCATGTTGATGATGTGCGGCCGCTCTTCTTTGGCGACCTTCTTGATGTTCTTGAACGTCTTCCGAGCCGTGTCGGCCCTGCGGACAGCGATGAGGTCAGCGATGTACGACGCGGGGCCTGCACCACCGAAGCCATTATCGGCTCGGCCCATCGCGGCGATCACGACGTCGGTGCCGTGAAACCCGCAGACTTTCCCATCGCTGCACACTGAGTCGTCAGCCCTCCCCCAGCTGCCGTGGCGAATCTTTCTCACGGCGGGGAAGTCTTGGTTTTGAACGAAGCCGCGGTCGACGATCATCATCTTGATCCGGGTTCCCACTGCCTTGTCGAGCAGCTGCCAAGCAGCGTCGATCCCGGACTGCTGGGCGCTCGCAGACGAGATCCACTCGAAGTTGAATGCATCTGGCTCGTCGAGAGCCGGATCCTCGCTGGTGCTTCCCGTCGAGACGCTGGTGCTCTCGTTCAGCCAGTTCAGTGAGATTTCCGTGCCGTAGTTGACGATCTCGTAGCCAGCGATGGCGAGCAGCGAGAAGGCAGTGTCGTCGCTGGCGCTCATCGTGCCGATGTGGTGTGGTTCGACAGTGACGAGGTCCGCAGCGAGCCGATCCCGTTGCGCCGTCGACGGGTCGATCCTCACGAGGTAGTCGGTGAGGCCATTGACCTCGTCAGCATCGGCTTCGAGCACCGTGGCGCTCCATCGATCGAGGAATGCCTCGAGGTCGTCGTCGTTCGTGAACGCAACGAGGAGTTCATCGAGAACGATGTCGCTTTCGATGCCCGCCGTGGAGCGGAGCCGTGCGATCGGGCGGGACTCGGTCGACCCGTCAAGCGGCTCGGCAGCGGGGCGGGCCGGTGCGATCGTGGGGTCGACGACGAAGTCGACCTGGTCGGGTGTCGCCGGTTGGGACCGTTGGGGTGATGACGCGAGGTCGGGTTCGCCGACCGGTTCTTCGATCACCTCGACAGTTGATGGCGGAACCGCGTTGGCCGTTTCAGGACCGGCAGATTCGGTGGTGGAGCCGGTGTCGATCTGGGTGATGGTGACCATCATCGCGATGGTGGCGGCAATGAGTGTCCAAGCAATGAGGATGCGGTTTCGCATAGCGGATGGCCCTTTGATGAGTGGTTCGTGCGGAGTGTTCACACGGGCCAAGAGCGTCTGCTGGTGGCGATCTCTCACTTTTCGCAGAGAAACACTCGCGACGAAAAAGTGCGAGATGTTCCACACCTGTCGCTCTTGCATGTCAAGCCACACACCACCAGCACAGGAGCACCTCATGACCATCACCGAGAACCTTCACACCGAAGACGATCCACACACGGCGCCACACCGGGGGGCGGTCATTGCGGCCACCGTCGCAACAATCGCGTTGATCGTGACCATCCTGTTCGTCGTCGTCAGCAACGACGAACCGAGCGAGGCCAGCAGCGCGGCCCCCGGTGGCTCGGCGGACCTTGTCCTATCTCCGCCAGACCTCACCGCGGCCACGACTGGTCCGCCGGCAGCAGGGCCGAATGAGTCCACCCTCCCGCTACAGCCCGCGGCACCGACGATCACCGTTCCCGCACCGGACACAACGCCGCCTGCCGTTCCGCCAGCTGTTGCGCCGCCAGCTGTTGCACCACCCGTCGAGCCTCCACCGCCCGTACAACCTCCGCCCCCGTCGGGTGAGTTGGCGGTGCAAGCCAGCTACGAACTCGACCCCGGCGTCGATGCCCTGTCCGTCGCGCTGACGAATCAGGGTGACCTGGCGCTTGCCTACGTCATTATCAACGAAGGCAGCGGGTTCACCGCCGACCAGCCCGTCGGCAACATCGAGCCGGGAGCATCCGTCGACGTTTGGGTCGATCTCGATCT
>CAXMZV010000582.1:0-3263 GCA_964199985.1 Candidatus Ilumatobacter isfjordensis
CCAGGCTGCTGTCGGGCACCACCGTGGAACAACTGGCCATCGCAACGGCTGCGCCCATCGCCACCGCAAGCAGCAAGGTGCGTGTACTCATCGCTCCAAGTTAAAGCGCGACGACGCTGAGGTGTCGTCAGTCCAGAGGGTGCGTCACGCCGCCTCAAGTTGATCGCAGATCGCTCGTGCCGTGGCGTGGCGAACCCCGTCACCGCGTAGCTGTCGGCGCTCGCCCGTGATTGCACTCAGCCAGTTGGACATCGTGCTCCAGTCCGCATCGGTCGACCTCAGACGAGGTAGGGGTCGAGACTCAGTATCAGGCCAGGATGAAGGTGGATCTGCTTGCAAGCGAGCACCACACCCGGCATGAAGCTCGACCGGTCGTAGCTGTCTTGGCGGATGGTGATCGTCTGCCCGACAGCTCCGAGGATCACTTCCTGGTGAGCGACCATGCCCTCCATCCGGATGGCGTGCGCTCGGATGTTGCGCGGGCCGACTCCCCCGCGCGACCCCGGGTAGATCTCGGTCTCGGTCGGGTCATCCTTGAAGTCAGAGTCGCGGGCGGCGGCCATTCGTTCAATCGTCTTGACGGCCGTCCCCGACGGAGCGTCGAGCTTGCGCATGTGGTGCAACTCGATGACCTCCGCTGTCTCAAACCAGGGCGCTGCCATTTCGGCGAAGCGCATCATGAGCACGGCAGAGATCGCGAAGTTCGGCGCAATGAGGCAGTTTGGGCTCCCCGGCTCTTTGGCATCACCTCCGAACGTCGACTCGAACAGAGCGAGATCCTCGTCGGCGAAGCCGGTGGTGCCGACCACGGCATGGATGCCGTGCATCCCGAGCCACGGAAGTGTCGTTCGGGCGGCTTCGGCAACAGTGAAGTCGACGACAACGTCGCACTCGGCATCAGCGAGCGCCTGCAACTGGTCAGCCACCTCGAGGCCTTCGACGGCAGCGCCAGCACCACGCTGGTCGACCGCAGCCACCAGTTCCAAGTCGGCGTCGCCCGCCACGGCAGCGCACACGGCGCGCCCCATCTGTCCGGTTGCTCCGACCACTCCGACACGCATGCCGCCATCATCGCAGACCCACCGAAAAATGCAGTGTTTCCTTGGCCAACGGTGGTGTGTTCTTGCGGGGCTGGTCCTGCATTTTTCGGGTGGTCGGTAGTCGGGCGGTCTGTGGTGGGCGGGCTGCAGCGGGGCGGGGTCGCGGTTGGACGACGGCCCGAAAACGGCGAAGGACGCCGCGGCACTCGGCCGCGGCGTCCTTCGAGTGTTCAGCGTGTGCTGATCAGCGTTGACGGATCAACGATGACGACGACGGCCTCCGCCGCCATTGCCTCCGCCACGGTTTCCACCGTCGCGCTCGGCCGGGCGTTCGCCCTTGGGGCCGAGGTCGCCGAGCTCGCCAGCGAGCTCCTGGTCGAAGCTGTCTTCGAAGCTGACCTCAACGACATCGCTGTCGGCTGCGGGCTTGGAGCCACCACCGTCATTGCGACCACCATCACGGCCACCATCGCGGTCGCCGGATCCACGCTCGCTGCGCTCACGGCGCGGCGGGCGATCGTCACGGTCCCGGTCACGACCACCACGGTCGTTACCGCCGCCACCACCGGAGCTGCTGGTTGCGCCCTCGGGGATGTCGAGCTCTTGGGAGAGCATGAGGCTGACCTTGCCCTTGTCGTCGATCTCTTCGACCTTGACCTTGACGACCTGGCCGAGTTCAAGAACGTCATCGACGCTGTTGATGCGCTTGCCGCCACCCATCTTGGAGATGTGCAACAGGCCGTCACGACCCGGGAGGATGTTGACGAACGCACCGAACTTGGTGATGTTCACGACACGGCCGTCGTACTCCTTGTCGAGCTCAGCCTTCGGCGGATCGACGATGTTGAGGATTGCCGTCTTGGCTTCCTCCATACGCCATGCCTCGACTGCACCGATGGTGACGATGCCGCGGGCGCCGTCATCGTCGACGCCGATGTCGGCTCCGGTTTCCTGCTGGATCGTGTTGATGATCTTGCCCTTCGGGCCGATGACTTCGCCGATCTTGTCCATCGGGATGTAGATCGTGCTGATCTTCGGCGCCGTCTCTGCGATCTCTTCGCGGGTGGCGGGGATACAAGCGTTCATCACTTCGAGGATCTCGAGGCGAGCGACACGGGCCTGGGCCAGTGCATCGCTCAACACGTTGGCGGGAATGCCGTCGATCTTCGTGTCGAGCTGGAGCGCCGTGATGGCATCTTCGGTACCGGCAACCTTGAAGTCCATGTCGCCCATGGCGTCTTCGGCACCGAGGATGTCGGTGAGGGTGATGTACTTACCGTCTTCGTAGATGAGGCCCATGGCGATACCGGAGACGTGGCTCCGGACCGGCACGCCGGCGTCCATCAGCGAGAGGCTGGAGGCGCAGACCGAGCCCATGGAGGTCGAGCCGTTAGAGGCCATGACCTCGGAGACGAGGCGCAGTGTGTACGCAAAGTCTTCCTGGTTCGGGATGGTCGGCAGGACCGCGCGAGCAGCGAGTGCACCGTGGCCGATCTCGCGGCGCTTCGGCGAACCGACGCGGCCGGTCTCACCGTTGGCCCATGGCGGCATGTTGTAGTGGTGCAGGTAACGCTTGGTGTCGTTCGGCGACAGCGAGTCGATCATCTGGTTCATCCGTGGCATAGCCATGGTGAGCACGTTCATGACCTGGGTCTCGCCACGCTGGAACAGGCCGGAGCCATGAGCGCTTGCGAGCACGCCGACTTCGGCGCTGACTTCGCGGAGATCGCCAGGTGCACGACCGTCGATGCGGATGCCTTCGTCGAGGACACGACGACGCACCATCTTCTTCATGAGGGAGCGAACGGCTTCCTTGACCATCTTGTTCTGGCCAGCGAAGTCGCCATCGTCACCACAGAGCTGTGCGACACAGTCGGCAGCGACTGCGTCGACGGCGGCGTTGCGCTCGCCCTTGCCTGAGATCTTGACGGCGGGGCCCATGGCCTTCGTGCCAATCTTCTCGACGGCGTCGAAGATTTCCGGGGTGTAGTCGAGGACCGGGGTCCAAGACATCGGCGCGATCGGGCCGTGGGTCGCGATGACCGAGGCAACGAGCTGACGCTGGAGTGCGATCGACTCTTTGATCCACACCTTGCAGGCCTGGAGGGCGTCGCCGAGGACTTCTTCGGTGACCTTCTTGGCGCCTTCGTCGTAGAAGTAGAACGCCTTCTCGGAGCCGCCAGCTTCGACCATCATCACGGCGACGTCGCCGTCTTCCAGCTC
>CAXMZV010000583.1:0-3262 GCA_964199985.1 Candidatus Ilumatobacter isfjordensis
GGCCGCCGCAGCCGCCAGCTCGACATGAGCGGTGCCGTCGAGCTGTTGGCGGAGCCGACGGCTGTGCAGCGCTGGATCGTCGGCAACGGTCTGCCCGACGTGACGCCGGGCCAGATGGTGTCGATGGATGACCTCAGCGCGTCGGTTGGCTGGGCTGCCAGCAACCGACTCACGGGGCTCCTGTCCGCAGCCGCTACCCAGCTGCACCCCGAGGTGCCGGACGACATCGCCGAGGCGCACCTCACCGCTCTGCGACAGGGCCTCGCCGTCGAAGCCGAGTCGTGCCGGGCGGTCACGACGCTCCGCGCCGTCGGCATCAAACCGGTCGCGTTCAAGGGCGTGGCATCTGCGCACCAGGACCATGCCGACCCCGGCAACCGGACCTTTTACGACGTCGACCTGCTGGTCGCGCGGGAGTCATTTGGCGCGGCAGCGGAACACCTCGCGGCCTCCGGGTGGACACGAATCGAGTCGCGCCTCGGGCCGAAGTGGGAAGCCCGGTACGGCCGGGCAGCACAGTTGGTTGCTCCCAGCGGCGTCGAGGTCGACCTTCACGCAGCGCTCGCCGCCGGGTACTTCGGCGTCCGTCTCGACCACGATCGGCTGCGCGAAGCCACCGAAACGTTCCAGCTTGGTGGTGTCGAGATGACCTGCTTCGACGCGGACGCCCGATTGCTCACTTCGTGCTACGCCCTCGTGCTGTCTCGCGGCGGCAGCGTTCGGCTGGTTCGCGACATCGCCCAGCAGATTCTGGTGTCAGGCGCATCATGGGAACGTTCTGGGCAGCTCGCGGGGGAGGGCGACGTAGTGGTCGCCGCTGCGCTCGACGTGGTCGCCCGGTGGGTCGACCTGCCGGACGACGCATGCGCGTGGGCTCGAACCGTCTCGTCGTCGGCCACGCCGACACAGCGGCGTGGATTGCGGTTGGCAGCCAGCGGTCATGAACGCGGCTGGCGCGGTGATGTGGCGGGCGAATTGCTGGGCCTTGGCACATCGGACCGAATTCGTTATGCGAGCAGCGTCGCCGCGCACCGATTGCGATCGGTCCTGCGGCGCGACGGCCACAGTTGAAACACCGGGCGGACGCCGTTCAACGTTTGCCTCGATGCCAGAACCGTCGGGGGCGGCGGGGCGTCGACCGCACGGGTCGAGTAGCGGCGTGAATTCAAGGCGGCCGTTCGGCGGCCTTGGTGCCGACGAGCAGTCCCTTCCGGGTGAACTCGTCGAGGTTGTTCTGAACGGCCTGTTCGGCCTGCGCAACGTCGAGATCAAGAATCTCGACGATGTCGGCAACCAGGTCGGCTGTCGACGCACCGTCGCAGGCGTCGAACACCACGGCGCTGAGCGACTCGATCAGGTGGACCTCGTTACAGCGAGGGTCGAACACCACGTAGGCATCGTCGAATGCGGCGACCATGGTGTCGGCATTCCGAACCGGGAGACGGCCAGGGATCATCGGCCGATCCAGCTTCGGTAGTTGTCGGTCAGCTGTTGCCAAAACTGCTGCTGCTCGAACCGGTCGCGTACCCAACCCGGTCCGGCAGCGCCGAGTGCCTGACGCAATCCGGTGGCGTCGATCAACGTGGCCACCGCCCCGGCGAGAGCAGACCGGTCGCCGAGCGGGACGAGCAAGCCACCGACGCCGTGCTCCACCGCGTCGACCGTGCCAGTCGCTGCGTAGGCGACGACCGGGACACCAGCTGCCTGGGCCTGCAACGGGACGTTGGGAAGACCTTCACGGGCGGACGCAAAGACCAGGACATCGATCGCAGGGAAGATGACGGCGGTATCGGTCACCCAGGGAATGTGCGTGATGTCGGAACGGTCGCTGAGTTGCCGTTTCACCTCGTCGCCCACAGGGTCACCAGGCTCGTGGTCCCCAACGAGCAACAGATGGACGTCGACCCGATCTTCCCGGAGGACATCGAATGCGTGGAGCACGTCGGTGATTCCCTTGTCCCGTGTCAGCCGGCCGATGAACCCGACAACTCGCGCATCGGCTGGCACGCCGAGTGATGAGCGAGCGGTTACTCGATCGGCCGCGGACGCGGGCATGAAGTGTTCGAGGTCGACGCCGTTACTCGAACCAGCTCCGATCAGCTGGAGCTCTCGGCGCCGACCGATGCCCGCCTCGACGGCCACGCGGACCGCGCTCGGGCTATTGGCGAGCACGTTCGTGGCACACCATTCCGTCACGCGTTCGAGGCGCGTCAGCAGGAGTCTTGTCAAGCCGTCGGTGGTCTCGAATCGGAGGCCACGCAGCACGTAGACACGCACCGGAACCCGGCACGCCCGTGCCGCGAGCATGCCCAGGAGGCCAGCCTTGGGCGTCGATGCGTTCACGATGTCTGGACGAAGCTGGCGAATCAGTCGAATGGTCGTCACGAGCGCTCGGAGGTCGTGGAGCGGAGAGATCCGCCGCGTGTAGGGCACCTCGTGGAGGGTCGCGCTTGCGTCCCAACGATGAACGCTCGTACCGTCACCGAGCTCAGCGCCGACGTGCACATCAAAGCCGTGAGACGTCAACCAGTCGAGCTGACCGCGAACGAGCACACTCGAGATCTCCGCGGTGAGCAGATACAGCACTCGCGGCGGCGCCGGAGTGGGCCCACCGTCAGAGGGTGGCGCCACGGAACTCATGACCGGCGAGGTGATTCTTGGTGTCGAACACGAGCGAGGCGTGCTCACCGATCATCGCCGGGTCGAACTCGTCGTGGTCGACGAGCACGATGACCACGTCGGCCGATCGCAGCACATCGGCGGAGAAGTCGACCAGCTCGTGCGGCACAGCTGCGGTGTTCGTGTCCGCAATGTTCGGGTCGCAGAACCGCACCGTCGCACCGCTCGCCGTCAACCGTTCGGCCACGTCGACCGACGGGCTCTCGCGCCAGTCGCTGGTATTACGCTTGTAGGCCAGCCCGAGGAGCAGAATCGAACTGCCGTTGACGGCCTTGCGTTCCTCGTTCAGGAGTGCAGCGACTCGGTCGTGGACGTAGTCCGGCATGTGCTGGTTGACGTCGTTGGCCAGTTCGACGAAACGAAACGACTTGCCGAGGTGTTCTTGCACTCGCCATGCGAGGTAGCTCGGATCGATTGGCAGACAGTGCCCGCCCACGCCAGGCCCGGGGGTGAACTTCATGTAACCGAACGGTTTGGTGGCTGCGGCGTCGATCGCTCGCCAGATGTCGACGTCGAGGTCTCGTCATCGCGATCTCGTTGACCAAGGCGATGTTGACGTGGCGGAACGTATTCTCGAGCAGTT
>CAXMZV010000584.1:0-3260 GCA_964199985.1 Candidatus Ilumatobacter isfjordensis
ATCGCCTGCTCCATCCCCTCGAGCCGCGAGATCCCCCTCTCGCTCAACCTCGGCACTCCGGTCGTGGCCAGCGAACCAAAGTCGGCGGTTGCGAAACAGTTCCGTGAGCTGTCCGAGCTCTACTCGCCCGTTGCGGTCGAGTCGACCAAGAGGAGGTGGCGCCGATGAGCGTCAGCGAACGCATTCAGCAAGCCCAGCAGGCGGCACAACGGGACGGCGTGACCAATCCGTGGCGCACGGCGGCGAAGCCGACGCTCTCGTCGGACCGGGTCGGTGATTTCCGGGCCAAAGTGCATGACGCGCTGTTCAAGCGCCTGGGCGCCCGCCTATTCGAAGCGACCGACGAGGAGCAGATGCACGCACTGGTGCTCACCGAGATCACCGCACTGATGGACGCCGATGACTCGGCGCTGTCACCCGAGGAGCGCCAGCAGCTCGTCCACGACATCGCTCGTGACGTGATGGGGCTCGGGCCCATCGAGCAGTTCCTCCAGGATCCGACCGTCAACGAAGTGATGGTCAACGGCTGCGACAACATTTACGTCGAGCGTGCCGGCATCGTTGAACGAACCGATGTCCGGTTCATCTCCGAGGAGCACCTCGGCCGCGTCGTCGACCGTATCGTGACCTCGGTCGGTCGTCGGATCGACGAGGCGTCACCGATGGTCGACGCCCGTCTCGCCGACGGATCCCGCGTCAACGTGATCGTGCCTCCGTTGTCGCTCGACGGCTCGATCCTCACCATCCGCAAGTTCGCCAAAGACCCCTTCACGGTCCACGATCTGATCGAGATGGGAACGTTCACCGATGGCGTCGCGTCGGTCCTCTCTGCAATGGTCGAAGGTGGACTGAACATTCTCATCTCCGGGGGAACGGGCACCGGCAAGACGACGATGCTCAATGTGCTGTCGGGATTCGTCCCCAGCGACGAGCGGATCGTCACGATCGAGGACGCCGTCGAATTGCAGTTGCGCCAGGAGCACGTGGTGCGCCTCGAGGCTCGGCCGGCGAATGCGGAAGGCACGGGTCAGATTGCGATTCGCGACCTCGTCCGCAATGCGTTGCGCATGCGGCCCGACCGCATCATCGTCGGTGAGGTCCGAGGAGCCGAAGCCCTCGACATGCTCCAGGCGATGAACACGGGCCACGACGGCTCACTGTCCACCGTGCATGCCAACGGACCTCGTGACGCACTCTCTCGGCTCGAGACCCTGGTGCTCATGGCGGGCTTTGACCTGCCGGCGAGGGCGATCCGTGAGCAGATCGCATCGGCGCTCGACGTGATCGTGCAGATCGAACGCCAGCGCGATGGTTCGCGGCGGATGAGCCATCTCACCGAGGTCGTGGGGATGGAGGGCGACATCGTGACGCTCCAGGACATCCACCGATTCGACCACGCGACGAAATCGATGGTGCCAACCGGAGTGCGGCCCGAATTCATCGATGAACTCGAGCGGCGGGGCGTCCCGTTGCCCGGCGGGCTCTTCGACGGGATGGACGCGTGGTCCCGATGACGACGGCACGACGTTCCTTCATCACTCTGGCCGCCGGTTTCCTGGTTGCGCTGGTTGCGGGCGCCGCGGTGCCGGTGACGATCGCAAGCGCCCAGGCTCCAGATCCACGCGGAGACGTCGAGGTCATCATCGCGATCGATGCGTCTGAAAGCATGGAACGGGCCATCGGACCGGCGAAGGCGGCGGCGAACGAGTTCGTCGCGTCGATGCCGCCCGACCTTGCGATCGGCGTCGTGACGTTCGCCGACACCGTGAGCGTGCTGACGGCGCCGACCACGGACCAGGCATTGATTCGTCAGCAGATCGACTCGATCGTGACGGGTGGTGACACGGCGCTCTACGACGTGGTGGTCCTCGCGAGTTCGAGCTTCACGCCGGCAGCCGAACACAAGGTGCTCGTGGTGCTGTCCGATGGTGCCGACGAGGGCAGTACGGCGACGCTCGAGCAGGCCGTCGCTGCCGTCCAGGGTGTCCAGGTCGAGGCGATCAGCCTGTCAACCCGCGAGACCGCGCTCGACGGACTGCGGGCGCTCGGGCCTGTCACCGCCGCCGACGATGACCGGGGTGTCGCTGAGGCATTCGCCCGCATCGCCGCGCTCATCGTCGATGTGGTCGAACCGGCACCGACCACGACGACTGCAGCCACCGCTGCCACGCCAGCCGCGCCGTCCACCACCACGACGCCCACACCGACCACGACAGCGGAGCCGACCACTGCGGCTCCGCCATCCAACACCGAGGTCGTCGCAGCTGCTGCTGCCGCCGCTGCTGGGCCGTCATCGCCTGATGAGTCGTCGACTTCGACGAAGTGGTTGTGGCTCGGAGCAAGCGGGATCTTCGGAAGTCTGTTTCTCCTCGCCGTCATGTTCTTCCCGCAGCAACGGGTGTCACGTGCGCGACTCAATGGCGGCTCGCCGCGCAGCGCGTCGGAGATGGGGGTCCGCGCGACCTCGGCGATCGAGGAGGCGCTCGAGCGTCACGGCAAGCGCGCCGATCTCGGAAATGCGCTGTCGGTGGCGGACGTCTCGATGAAGCCTGCCGAGTTCATTGCCATGGTCGGCATCGTCGCCATCACCGGCGGACTCGTCGGGCTTCTGCTCGGCGGGCCTCTCGTGGCCGTTCTCGTGACCGCTGTGGTGTGTCTGGCGGTTTGGATTCACGTCCGACGTGCGACGACGAAACACCGCGCGGCATTTGCCGACCAGCTGTCGGACGTCTTGCAGTTGGTGACCACTGCGCTCCGGAGCGGCCACGGCATCACCCAGGCGTTGGAGTCGGTCGCAGAGGAGGCCGAGGAGCCCGCACGTAGTGAGTTTGCACATGTCCTGGTCGAAGCGCGCCTCGGTCGCAGCCTGTCAGACTCGATGTACGACCTGGCCGAGCGGATGCAAAGCAAGGATCTCGAATGGGTGGTCGCGGCCATCGACATCAACCGTGACACCGGCGGCAACCTGTCGGAAATCCTGAGCGCCGTGGGCGCCACGATTCGAGAGCGGGCCCGGGTCGCCCGGCAGGTCCGCACCCTCACCGCCGAAGGTCGGCTGTCGGCACGGATCCTCGGTGCGCTGCCGATTGTGCTCCTGGTCTGGCAGTGGCGAGTGAATCCCGACAACTTCGCCCTCATGACTCAGGGGCTCGGGTTGATTGCGCTGGTCGTTTCCGTCATTCTCATCGCTGTCGGCATGTTCTGGGTTCGCCGGCTCGTCAACTCGGTCGCTCTCTAGCGGAAAGGTCGCTACCAAATGG
>CAXMZV010000585.1:0-3256 GCA_964199985.1 Candidatus Ilumatobacter isfjordensis
GCGTGGTCACGCCATGATGTCTGGCAGTATGCTTTACCCAAGTCAGCGGGATGATTGTGATATCGGGGTCTTATACATTGAGACATCCGGCTGTCTTGCCATGTGCGGACATGGCACCATCGGCACCGAGACCTGGGCGGCCGCGCTGGAACTCGTCTTCGATGCGCTTCACGAGTTCGGGCGGCATCGGGGCGCCGCCGCCACCGACGGAGCGGAGGCTGGAGGTGTCGCGCTCGGCGAACGTCTCGGCTTCGAGGAGATCCCAGCTCATCGTCGGCACGCCAACGAAGTTGGTGACTCGTTCTTGCTCGATCAGCTCGAGTGCACGGTTTGGTTCCCACTTGTACGTCATGACGAGCTTGGCGCCGCCGACGAATGATCCGAGCATCACCGGCACGAGACCGGTCACATGGAAGAGCGGTACGCACAGCATGAATGCGGTTTGTGGTGCGCCGCCTTCTTCGACCGATGCCGGATCCTCTGGCTCGCGGAGATTGCCGACGGCGGCCCGAGCGGCGAAGGCGAGCAGTGCACTGAGTACGGCACGATGCGTCGACACTGCACCCTTCGGACGGCCCGTCGTACCAGAGGTGTAAAGGATCGTCATGTCGTCGTCAGGGTCGATGTCGACGTCAGGCAGTGTTGCGCCCGCTGTGAGAATGTCGTCGAGCGACAGGACGCCGTCGGGCAAGTCGCCTCCAGGTCGGACGACCACGATGGTGGCGTCGATCTCGCCCGGTGCGGCAGCTTGCATTCGGCCGAGTCGCTCGTCGTCGGCGATCACGACCTTCGATCCGGAATCATCGAGTGCGAAGACCAGTTCCTCGGTCACCCACCACGCATTCATGGGTACGGCCACGGCACCCACCGACGTGATGGCGGCGAAGGCGGCGATCCACTCGGGGTAGTTGCGCATGGCGATGGCGACACGGTCGCCCTTCTCGACACCGAGGTCGTTGACGAGTGCGTGGCCGATCTGTCCGATCAGTTCGAGGACGCGTGGCATCGCCCAGCGCTCGTCTTCGAAGATGATGAACTCGTCGGTGCGTGCCGCAGCGAGGGCGAACAGCGCCCGGATGTTCGGTGGCGTGCCCGCGAACACCTTGCTCGTATGGCCGAGTACCTCGGTCTCTTGGATCTCGAACATCGAGCCGGGCGCGCAAACGGCCGCGCAGGCTTCCTGGAAAGTCATCGTCATAAGGACGACATGGTGCCAGGCACGGTGTCATCTCGGCGAACCCCACACATATGTCGCGCCCTCGGCTCGCCCGTCGTGACCTGGCTCGACGCACTGATTCTTCTCGGAGGGGGAGCGCTCGCCGGCGTGATCAACGCGATGGCCGGTGGCGGATCGTTGCTGACCGTGCCGTTGCTCTCATTTGGTCGGCGTGGAGGGGCTGTCGGCCAACGCACCAACCGGGTCGCGGTCCTGTTCCAGACGATCACGGCGGGTGTCGTAGGGCGGGGTCCGGCCGTACGGCATCACGAAACGGCTGCTGCCGCAGGCGCTCGTCGGTATTGGTTTCTACGCCGGAGCGATTCAGGCCGGAGCGGGGCTGATCATCCTGCTCCTCCTGCGCCGTTCAAGCCTCAAGCCGGTGCTGGTCGTCGCGGTCCTCGCGATGTCAGGCCGGATGATCGGTCGCTACTGATCACACAGACGAACGAGCTGTCCCCTTCTTGCCTGGGCAGGATGGGAGAGGTCAGGTCCAGGGTCGGGACTGGAGCACGGTGCGGGTGGCGTCGTCGGCGGGGTAGAGCGTTTCGATCGACAGGTCTGCAACCGTGACGTCGCGAGCTGCACCGAATGCGGTGACGGTCGACAGGAACGACAGCGCGTCGCCGCCGATGTCGATGCGCACCGGCAGCACGATCTCATCGCCGCGCATCACGGTGTGCTCAGCGCCCGGCGCGTACTCGCTGCACTCGTCGATCAGGGCGGAGAGTTCGGGGTCATGCGTTGCAGCCAAGGTGTGGCGCATGTGGCTGAGCAGCTGTGCGGCAAAGGCGTCGAAGTCCGAGATCCGACCGGCGAGGCCATCGGGATGGAGCGTGAGGCGCGCCACGTTGATGCCGTCTTCCAGCAGGTGCGGAGCCACGTTGGCGCACAACCAGAAGGCTGGAGCGTTCGCATTGATGAGGTTCCACCGTCGATCGATGACCGTGGTCGGATTGGGATCATTGCCGGTGAGGACGAGCGCGATCACCTCGCGGATGGGCGTCATCGCCTCGTCGTCGATCGCTCGCTCGGCGTAGACCGGTGCAAATCCGGCCGCAAGCAGAAGGTCGTTGCTGACGCGCAACGGAAGGTCGAGATCACTGGCGAGATGGAGCAGGAGTTCTCGACTCGGCTTGGCCCGCCCGGTCTCGACACACGAAAGATGTCGCGTCGATACGCCGGTGCGCGTCGACAAGTCGAGCTGACTCAGCCGGCGCCGCGTGCGCCATTCACGCAGCAGCGGACCGGCATGAGTTCGTGTCGACATTCCCTGAGCGTACGACGCGCCCGCCGCCAGTATTTGACCCACCAGGTCATGGCCGCAATGACCTCTTGTCACCACGATGGAGACATGGCAACACCACGAACATCTTCCCCTGAATCACTGCTGCGCATTGTCCTGGGTGCCAACGCGACGACTTCAGGTCTCGGCGGCCTGATCGCCGCAGTGGCACCCGGACCGCTCGACGAGGTCCTCGGCACTGGCCAGGAAGGCTGGGTCCGGCTCGTCGGCATCGGACTGGTGGCCTTTGCGGCACTGGTGGTCGTGACCTCCCGCCTCGACCGAGAGCAGTTGGTCAGGTTGGTGCCGGGGATTTCTCTCGGCGATGGTTCGTGGGTCGTCGGAACGGTCATCGCCATTGGCCTCGGCTGGTTTTCGACGAGCGGTGCCGTCGTGATGGGCCTCGTTGGGTTGATGGTCGGCGTCTTCGGTGTCGAACAGGCGCTGCTGGTCCGGGCCCTCTCGTCCACGCGCACCGTCGCGGCGGTCAGGTGATCGCGTAGTGGTCGAGGTCGGGATCGTGGGTCATCGACCAGTAGTCGACCAGCCGCCACGGCATGATCACGACGACTCTGCCGGCGTCGTTGCGGTACCAGTTTCGCAGACCGTCGGTGCTCCAGATCAGGTGCTCGTGTTCGGCATCGAACGCATCGTTGTAGTCGAGCATCGGTTGCTCGTGGACTTCGATTGAACGGCCGTCCACCGCGGCAACTGCGGCCAGACACGCACTGATGTGGCGGGCGTGGCACTCGGCC
>CAXMZV010000586.1:0-3247 GCA_964199985.1 Candidatus Ilumatobacter isfjordensis
GCTTCTGCAGGCCCGCCTTGGCTTCGAGCTGAGCGAGCAGCCGGTCGACATAGTGGATGTCCTCGGGGCCTTCGACCTTCGGGATCATGATGACGTCGAGCGTCTCGCCGGCTTCAAGCACGGCGGCGGTCAGGTCGTCAAGGCCCCACGGAGAGTCGAGGCTGTTGACCCGAGTCCAAAACTGGGTGGCACCGAAGTCGACCGTCTGGGCGACTTCGACCAACCCGGCGCGGGCGGCTTCTTTCTGGTCGGCCGGGACACCGTCTTCGAGGTTGGCAAGCAAGATGTCGACCGTCGGTGCGATCTGCGGCACCTTCGAACGCATCTTCTCGTTCGCCGCAGGGAAGAAGTGAATCATCCGGCTCGGCGGGAAAGGGATCTCGCGGACGGGCTCGGGGGCACCAACGGCAAGGGGACGGTAGAAGTCTTTGGCTGGACGCATCGGTTCCGACGATAGGCCGGTCAGCTGGTCGGACGGGAATTCACTCGGGGAGACCGACCGTGCCATCCGACACGACCACAAGGCCATCGACAACGAGACCGGCGACGATCCGCTCGTCGAAGTCGGCTGCAGGCCGGGCGCTGGCCCCAACTGCAGCGAGGACCTTGCCGCGGGCCTGTCGATCGCTTCCCTCGAAGCGAGCTTGCTTGCCGCTCACTCCGGCTGATCCCGTGGCCGGGTCGGGCTCGGGATGTCCGGCAACGTGCCAGGCGCACGAAGGAGCAAGTGGGCAGGCCTCGCAACTCGGAGTCGGCCGGCAGAGAGTCGCGCCGAGGTCCATCACCATCTGGTTCCACACCCAGCCCTGCCCGCTGGGAACCGCCTCGTCGGCTCGTGCCTGGGCGCGCTTGGGTGTCAGCCGCTCCCCTGCTGTGCGGGCCAGGATCCGAGCAATGTTCGTTTCGACGACTGCGACATCACGTTCGAACGCGAAAGCGAGGACGGCCCGCGCGGTGTACGGACCGATGCCCGGTAGATCCAGCAGAGCGCCGAGGTCATCGGGCAGTTGACCGCCGTGGCGGTCGACGACCGCTACGGCTGCGGCCTGCAGGTTGCGCGCCCGTCGCGGGTACCCAAGGCCCTGCCAGAGCCGCAGCACATCGCCAAGCGAGGCCACAGCGCAGTCGGCCGGTGTGGGGAACGCCGCAAGAAAGGCGTTCCACTTCGGGACCACTCGCTCGACCTGGGTCTGCTGCAGCATCACCTCGCTGACGAGGATCCGCCATGGGTCACGCTCGGCACGCCATGGCAAGTCGCGCATCGTGGGGACGCCCCACCCGAGTACCGCGCCAGCGTCGAGCGGAACTCCTGGCAGCTGGTTCACGCTGGGGCGGTCGGGGCGATGAGCGGTGTCCAGAAGGCTGTGGTTCGGTACGGGTACGAGATCGCCTCGACGCCGCTGCCGAGATGTCGCTCGATTGCTTCACGCGTGCGCGTCAGCACGGCGAGCCGTTCATCGGGCGGCAGCGCGCTGACGTAGCTCCGTGACAACACGTCAGCCAGGACGCCTTCAACTTTGGTCGCGTGCTCCCAACGACACTCGAAGGTCTCGACGGGGCCGAAGCCGACGTTTGCGTCGACGATCTCGATGACCGGGTGCTCCCCAACGATGGTCGATGCTGCGGTGGCTCGCTTCTCGTCGACCACATCGGCAAGCCAGGCCGCTGGCTCGACGTCGTCTTCATTCCAGATCATCCCAAGACCACCGCCGGGCTTGAGCACTCGGGCGATCTCATCGAGGGCGACCTGGTGGTCAAACCAGTGGAAGGCCTGGCCCACGAGGACCGCGTCGAAAGTGTCGTCGGGAAACGGGATGTGTTCGGCCGTTCCGTCGAGTACCTCGACATCAGAAACGGCGCGACCGAACTCGGCACGCATCTGTTCGAGTGGCTCGACCGCGTGGAGTTCACAGATCATCGGGAGCAGACGTGTCAGCTTGCCCGTGCCTGCAGCGAGATCGAGGATGACGTTGCCACGCTCGAAGGCGCCGAGGTCGTCCCAGAAGGTCAGTGCCTCGTCGGGGTACTCGGGTCTGCCGAGCTCGTAGGCCGCCGCAGTTGCATCGAACGACTGGGCGAGCCGGGCCCGATCTTCGCCGGGGCGATCGGGTTCAGTCGGCCCAGACATCGGTGCCGTCATACGGCCGCGCTCGGTTGGGAGCGGCGTCCTTCTTCCAGATCAACACCTTGCGCTTGAAGTAGCAGACTTCTTTGCCGTCCTGGTTGAAGCCTTTGGTCTCGACGGTGACGATGCCTCGGTCGGGCTTCGACTTCGACTCCTTCACCTCCAGCACTCGGGTCTCAGCGTGGATGGTGTCGCCGTGGAACGTCGGGAACTTGTGCTGGAGCGTCTCGACTTCGAGATTGGCAATGGCGGCTCCACTGACGTCGGGGACACTCATGCCGAGCACGAGGCTGTAGACGAGGTTGCCGACCACAACGTTGCGACCCTGCACCGATTCTGCAGCGAACCAGTCGTTGGTGTGCAGCGGATGGTGGTTCATCGTGATCATGCAGAAGAGATGATCGTCGTACTCCGTGATGGTCTTGCCGGGCCAGTGGCGAAAGATGTCACCGGGGGCGAAGTCCTCAAGGTATCGACCGAAGGGCCGCTCATATGTCGTCATGAACGGGCAACGTATCGCCCGAGTCACCGTCAGATCCAATACCGGCGTCGGTGACGCCGCCCGTGCTCCCCTGACCGTCGCCATCCGGACGAGCATCGACGACGGCATCGAGGTCGATGTGATTCAGGTCGACGTCGTCGACGAATTCGACACCATCGGTCGCAGCGATCAGGTCAGCGACAGGCGTGCGGCGCCCCCAGCGGAGTGCAAAGTCGATCTTGGTCTCGCCCTTCGCCGCTTCGGTCCGCGCGAGGTCGCGCAGATTTGCAAGTCGGTCGCGTTTCTCGATCTTCCACGGACCGACACGCAACGTGGCATAGGACACCGCGCCGAGGAAGATCGGGAAGAAGAACTGAGCAAAGCGGTACGCCGCCACACCCAGAGTGGCCGTGTTCTCGGTGAGCCCGAAGCCGACGAGCAGCGTGACGTACGCGATGTCGACGTATCCCAGGCCACCCGGCGTAATCGGGACCGCCGCCAGCAAGTTGGCGAAACCGAACGCCACGATGAGCGCGTCGATGTCGAGCGAGCCACCGAAGGCACGCAGAAACACCCAGAGTGCCGCCGCGTCGACAAGCCAGTTGAGCATGGCATAGACGACGACGCGCTTGAGCAGGGCT
>CAXMZV010000587.1:0-3246 GCA_964199985.1 Candidatus Ilumatobacter isfjordensis
CACGCCACTTCGCCTCAAGGTCGCCGGGGACCCTGACCAGTACGTCTTCGCCAAGCTGTACAGCCAAGTCCACCTCCGCTCCGACCGGTGGTACAAGGTCGGTCGCACGATCCTGTACGGGTCGCTGGAGGACGAGGTCCGATTCACCTCGGTCCGTCGCCTTGTCGAATACGAGGACTACATCCAGCGTCTGATGCGCGACGCCGGCGTGCCGACTGCCGTACCGCTCGGAATCGTTGAGATCACTCCCGAACGTGAGTACCTGATGGTCAGCGAATTCCTCGAACGATCTCAGGAACTCACCAATGCCGAGGTCGACGACGACGTGATCGACCAAGCGCTCGGTCTCATCCGCAGCATGTGGGACGCCGGTCTGGCCCACCGCGACATCAAGCCGGCCAACGTGATGTTGAGCGATGGACGAGTCGTGCTGATCGACGTCGCCTTCGGAACTGTCCGGCCCAGCCCATGGCGCCAGGCTGTCGACCTGGCCAACATGATGCTGATTCTTGGGCTCCGCACCGACGCCGACCGTGTCTACGAGCGGGCCCTGCTTCAGTTTGCACCCGAAGACATCGGCGAAGCGTTCGCCGCCACGCGCAGCGTGACGTTGCCATCCCAATCGCGCAGCTCCCTCGCACTACTCAAGAAGGAGAAGGGAGTCGATGTGGTCGAGCGGTTCCGTCAACTCGCGCCCAACGCCGAGGCCATCTCGATCCAGCGGTGGAGCCCTCGCCGGATCCGCCTCACCGTCGGAGCAGCGGTCGTGGGGATCTTCCTCATCGTTGCGGTCATCCAGGAACTCCTCGGAAACGGGGTGCTATGAGACCGCTCATCGTCTTGCTTGCAATCGTGCTCGTACCGAGTGCGTGCAGCAACCTGGGACTCGGCGAGTCCAGCTGTAGGTTGGGCATTACTGACGTGTCGACGTCCAACATCTTGTCTGTCCAGGCCGTTCCCACCGCGAAGTACACGCCGTGCCTCAATGAGCTGCAACTTGGCTGGGATCAGGCCGACTCGTTCGCCGAAGACGGCCGAGCCGGCATCAGAATCACTCGGTTCACGACGTCGAGCACATTCCTGACCGCGACCGTGACCGAATCGTGTGATGTGTCGGATGTCATCGCGGTCGAGTCCGGGTACCCCGACATCGACCGATTCGAGGACATCGAACAACAACCGGTCGGTATAGAGATCACCGTGGTTCCCTCGGGTGAGGAGCCGCTGTCCAGAGCGCGAGAACTGGTCGACGAGCTCGCTCAGGTCGAGATCGACAATCGCCCGGTCACCTATACGGTCGACGAAACGATCGACGAACCCGTCGGCTCACGCGTCGACCGTGCCCTGTCGCAGAACGACTACGTGTTGATCCTCGACGAGGTCGATGTCGAAAACGGCACGGTTCAGCTGAGCAGCAACGACGCTGCCGCGACCGCCCATGATCTTGGCCCAGACGAAGCTCTCAATCTCATCTCCGACCTGGTCCCAGGCGTGTTCTACCGGGGCGACTGGTACTTCACGTTCGAGGGTGGCTGCATCACCTATAAATTCAACGCATCTGGGGCCCTCGCCGAAACGATCGCCGAAGACGCCGAGGACTCCCTTGGTTTCTTCCCCGCTCAGGAGCTTCGAGAGTGGGCGAAGGAGAACGGGTTCGACATCGGCTGAGGCAAACGCGGTCGGAATCTCATGGACTGACAAGAGCAAAAGCGGACTGACGCCACAGATCTGTCCCGATGACTCTTGGCTCAGGATCCAGTGCCGGGCACCAACGGAGAGGACGCGCCGGTACTCGGCGGTATTCACGGGGAGATCGAGCTTGACGCGAGCGCGAACGATTTTCATCTCTCCTTCGCAGGGCGGACAGTAGCGCTCTCGTGCCGTCGCGCGAGTCCGTCGTTTGTTGCAGTGCATTTCGTCGACCAATCCGCTAATTGACGGACCCACGAACACCACTTTGCCGGACGACGCGTCGCTGTCGTTTTCGTACCTTTGAAACACGTACTCACCAATCCGAAGGGAACACGAAAATGATCACGCAAGACACTCACAGGGGCGCCTCGACGGGAAGTGGCAGGCGACTCGCCGTCGTCGCACTCGTTCCGTTGTTCGGTGTCTTCGGGCTCGCAGCATGCGGCGACGAGGCTGACGATCTCGTGTCGTTTGCCCAGTACGTCGCCGCCTCTGCTGACGTGCTCGAAGCGAACGACATGGAACCGGAGTTCGACATCGACTGCAACGGAGGCGACGTCACCAACGACGTGACGTGCACGGGGCGCACCGACGACGGGCTCGACATCGTGTCGACCGGGGAGAACCTCGGCGCCGATGACGCGACTCTCACCGTCACGGTCGACGGCGAAGTTTTGTACGACGGACTGCTCGATGAGACGCCGTAGCAACGATCAGCCCGTCATACCGCGACGCGAGGTGACGCCATGCTTGTGTTTCTGACGTGGCTCATCCTGCTGGTCGTGGCGTGGCCACTTGCGCTGCTCGCCCTGATCCTCTACCCGCTCGTGTGGCTGCTCAGCATCCCATTTCGTCTGGTCGGGATCTCGGTCACAGCAGTGCTCGGCCTCGTCTGGGCCACTGTCACCCTCCCGGCTCGACTGTTCTGCGGCCCCAGAGCGTTCCGCTCCAGCTGAGCGCCAGTTCACAAGATCCCGACAACGGCCACCTCGGCCACCAAACAAGCAAAGGAAGAAAACCCATGACAACCCAAACAGCACCCGTAGAAACGATCGAGGTCGAAGGCGCCAGCCTGCTGACAAAGGTCACGGAGGTGGCGCACGACGGCAGCGTCCGCCGCATCAGGATCCTCTACGAAGACGAGGATCCTGATCGACGCAACACCCCAAACATGACCGGCGGTTGAGCTTCCGGTCACGTCCAGTTCACGGTCGATCCGGTTGATCGATGCGATATGGCGAGAGCGCTCGAGACTGACGCTGGCATCCGCCGATTACGCGCGGCCAACCGGCCCGAGCGGGAGGGTGGCCCGAACGCGGAACTCGCGTTGCCCGGTGGGCCCGGCGGTCAGGGTTCCTCCCAGTATGGATACTCGCTCGTCCATACCGATCAGGCCTCGCCCTCCGCTGAGGATGGTCGTCTTGGATTCTTCGATGGTGGGGTTGACGATTTCGATCTCGATCGAATCGGGCGCGTACCGTAGTGCTATCGATACCCGCGCCGGATTGGCGTACTTGGCCGCATTGGTGAGCGACTCCTGGATGACCCGGAACG
>CAXMZV010000588.1:0-3232 GCA_964199985.1 Candidatus Ilumatobacter isfjordensis
GTACGCGCTGAGACGGTGTTCGACGAATCGGGCGATTCGTTCGTCGATCGATCCGTTCCCCACGTTGAGCGGCATCTCGCGATCGACGCGACTGACGAGATGCCACAGCGCCGCGTGGATCAAGCCGTTACGATGATGAAAATATCGATAGATCGAACGCGTCGACACGCCTGACCATTCCGAGACGTCGTCGACCGCTGGGTCGGGATTCCCCGACTCGAACAGGTCAACAACGGCATCGAGCACGGTGTCCTGATTACGCTCGCGACGAGCAATTCGACCGTCTGTTGTCAGCTTTGGTGCCACGATCACCCTCCGGCGCCATCCTGACAGACCTGACCCTTGCGTCAACAACTTCTGCCGAAAGCTTCATGCCGTAGCAATGCGCACGCTCGCGGCCCGCGTGGCCGGTCAGATATGACTCAGAAAATGTTCAGGCAGAGTGGAGCAGGCCGTACACGAGGCTGTCCTCGAGTGCGCGCCACGATGCTTCGATGATGTTGGGGCTCACACCGATGGTGGTCCAGTCCCGCAGGCCGTTCGTTGCCGACAGCAGCACTCGCGTCGTGGCGCCTGTGGCGGACCCGCCATCGAGAATCCGCACCTTGTAGTCGATGAGGTGAATCTCGGCGAGTTGCGGCAACGACTGACCCGCAGCCATCCGGAAGGCGGTGTCGATGGCGTTGACCGGGCCGTTGCCCTCGGCAATGGAGACATGGCGTTCGGCGCCTTCGTCGTTCGGTCCGCCACCGATCCACAGCTTGACAGTCGCCTCGGTGCTGAAAGAACCATCGGCCAGCTCATCGGTGATGACCCGCATCGACTCGACCTCGAAGAACTCGCGGACCTCACCAGTTGCGCGCCGCATCAGCAGTTCGAGCGATGCATCCGCGGCCTCGAAGTGATACCCCTCGTGCTCGAGACGTTTGAGCTGGTCGATCACGTCGTTGATCTGGGCACCGTCGATCACAAGGCCCAGTTCATCGGCCTTCATCTGAATCGTGGCTCGGCCCGCCATCTCCGACACGACGAACCGCGTGCCGTTGCCGACAGCAACCGGGTCGATGTGCTCGTACGCATCCTTGGCCCGCGCAATCGCCGACACGTGCAGTCCCGCCTTGTGAGCGAACGCTGACGAGCCGACGTATGGCGCCTGCGGATCGACGGCACGATTGAGTGTCTCGGCGACGCGATGGCTGACCGTGGTCAAGTGCTCCAGCCGGCCCTCGGGCAGACAGGTGAAGCCTTGCTTCAACTGCAGGTTCGGGATCACGGTGGTGAGGTTGGTGTTGCCAGTCCGCTCTCCCAAGCCGTTCAGGGTGCCCTGCACGTGTCCGGCGCCGGCGCGCACGGCGGCCATCGAGTTGGCCACTGCGCATCCGGTGTCATCGTGGCAGTGGATGCCGATGATGGCATCGTTGCCGACGTGGGCCGCGATGTCGGCAACCACGGCTTCGATCTCGTCGGGCAGCGTCCCGCCGTTGGTGTCGCACAGGACCAGGTGTGTGGCGCCATTGATCACTGCCGCCTCGATGGCCCGGAGCGAGAACTCGGGGCTACTGGCGTAGCCGTCGAAGAAGTGCTCGAGATCCACGAGCACTCGGCGACCTTCCCCATGGAGGAAGCCGACCGAATCAGCGATCATTGCCACACCTTCGTCGAGCGTCGTCTTCATCGCTTCGACGACCTGGTACTCCGAGCTCTTGGCGACGATGCACACCGCGGCCGTGTTGGCCTCGATCAGGTTGCGCAAGGTAGCATCGTCATCGGACTTGCCGCGTGGTCGACGGGTGGAACCGAAGGCCACGAGTGTTGACGTTGCGAGTGTGAGTTCGGACTGAGCCCGTGCGAAGAACTCGATGTCCTTCGGGTTCGCCCCAGGCCATCCACCTTCGATGTAGTGCACTCCGAGAAGGTCGAGTTGTTCGGCGATGGCCAACTTGTCGTCAACAGTGGCCGACACGCCCTCGACCTGCAGGCCATCGCGCAGGGTGGTGTCGAACACCTCAACCGAACGTCGGACCGATCGTCCCGCGCGTGCTTCCATGGCATCGATTCAATCCCGCTTCAGCACACTTCGCCACAGACTCGCGAATTGCACGCGTGCAAGATGTGGACATAGGTGTGCACGAACGGTGTGCAACAGGGGGACAACGGAGGGAAAACTGGGGGTAACGAAAAAGGTTCGGGGATAACCCTGTGTCTTTCGGAAAACCCCTTGACCGCTGATTTCGCCGCGTCTTTACTGGTGGTTGTTCCGGAGAGCGCACGCCAACCGGAGCGGTGAGGACGGAGTTTCGGCTCGACCCACGCTGCTCACGAGACACAGCGGAATTGGAACAGGACAGAGTTCACGGCCACCTCAGACCGGGTTCGTACTGCGCCTTCGGGTGAAACACGAACAACGGAGAGTCGGCACCGAATCCGGGCAACCGGCCAAGGTGTCAGGTTCAACCGAGTCGAGCGGTCCCTTCGGGGAGCGAGCGGCCACGGGGATCTGCAGGGTCGTTCGGGAAACCGAGCGATTCGGCGAGGCAAACCGAACCGAGTGTCGACCTTCGGGTCGGGGCACGGAGACGGAGCAGTGGTGCAGAGCCGAAGGATCTGGGGCCACCCCAACTGGCCTCCGAGAGGACGGTTCTGATTGGCACCAGCTTCTGATGGCTCGGGCAACCGGGTCAGCGTGAAACGGTGACAACTCGGGTGCGGAGTCGGCTTGCCGGCAACGTGTCCCCGAAAAGCGGCATCGCCCGCCGCGCCACACCGGCCAGTTTCGACTGGACGAGGTGAACGCAACGGGCGATGTGAACTGATCGAGATGCAGGTTAATTCCCGTCGATCGACCAGTGGTGGATCTGTCCGCCTTGAGTGCCCCGAAAGGTGCGCCGACTTCGGTCTGGCTGCGCCGGACGGGGCATTCTGCTTTTCGCCGACCCGCTCCCGCGCCCCTGCGTTTCCTGAAAAATCAAGGATGAGCGTCGCTGAGCGACGCTCATCCCACACATTTCGGGCCAGGTCCGTTGCGAATCCGAAATGTGCAGGAAAATCGTCGCCAGGCGACGCTGTCGGGACAAATTTCGGCGACATCGCGGGCGGCTACGGTGCAGAGATGGCCGCCGATGTACCAAATCTGGGGATGTGCTTTGATCGGTCGCTGCCCGCGACCGCCGTGGTCGAGTTTGCGGAGGGGCTCGAGGCAGGCGGTGTGGATCAGCTGTGGGTGATCGAAGAC
>CAXMZV010000589.1:0-3226 GCA_964199985.1 Candidatus Ilumatobacter isfjordensis
GCATTCTCCGGCGTCGGCCCCGGAGCGATCGGAACGGGGTTCGGCTTCGCAACGTCGTCGGCGACCTCGGTGTCCACCTTGGCGTTCAACGACATCGACGGCATGCACTTCGACCCCACCACGGGTGCGCTCTACGCATCGGTCCGGAGGGCCGCGGCTTCGACCGATGCCGACCTGCTGATTCAGATCGATCCGGCGACCGGCACATTCGTGTCGAACGCGTTCGACACCGACGCCAACGCGGGCACCCAGGAGGACTACGTCCTCATCGACCCGGTCACCTCGAGTGGGTCATTGCAGGCCGACATCGACGCACTCGGCATCGACCTCGACGGCTCACTCTACGGCATCGCCAACGGCAATGGCAATGGTGACCAGGTGCTCATCCGCATCAACAAGCTCACCGACGACACTCTGCAGGTGATGGGCGTGGTCTACCGACCGGCGTCGCTCGGCGGCGGCAAGATGGTGGACATCGAAGGCATGAGCTTCGATCTGCAGGGCCAGCTCTACGTGACGACGGGCGCCAACGGCAACGATCCGACCGGCTTCTACGACGTTGACAAAACCCCCGTCGCCGGCCAGATCAATGCGCTCACCTATCAGGCATTGACCTTGGGCAACGATTACGAAGCGCTCACCTGCTCACTCCCTGCGACGGACATCGGCGTCGACAAGGCAATCGACAACGTCTCACCGGATCAGGGCTCAAACATCGAGTACACGATCACGATCACGAACAACGGCCCGACGATCGCAACTGGTATCGAGATCGACGACGTGCTGCCCGCAGGCCTCGCCTACGTGTCTGACACTCCGTCACAGGGGTCGTACACGTCCGGCACAGGCGTGTGGCAACTCGGTGGACTGACGGTCGGTGGCTCGGCAACGTTGACCATCGTCGCAACCGTCACTGGCGCGGTCGGCACCACGATCGTGAACACGGCGCTGTTGCCCGAACGCCTTCCCGGCGTCCTGGCGATGGATCAACCCGATTCGGACCCGACGAACAACAGCGACTCCGTCGAGTTGTACGTGGAGTTGCAACCGGGAGACATCCGCGGCGCGGTCTACGACGACGTCGAGCGCAATGAGTCGATCAGTTCAGGTGACACTCGGCTTGAGGGCGTGGTCATCACGTTGTACAGGGACGCCAACGACGACGGCGTGCCCGACGGTCCGGCCGTCGCCACGACGACCACGCTGGCCGATGGCACCTATGTGTTCAAAGATGTCGGGCCGGCGACCTACCTCGTCGTCGAGACCGACCCCACCAGTCTCGGCAGCGTCAGCGATACCGACGGAGCGAACGACAACACAATTTCCGTCACGGTCGACGGAACCGGTGTCGACAACACCGGCAACGACTTCCTCGACACCGGCGTCGACTACGGCGATGCGCCTGCCAGCTACGGCTCAGCTGCTGCAGTGACGAACTCCAAACTGTTCCTCGGCGCCGGAGTCAGCCGTGATGCGGACGATCGCAACGACAACCTTGACAACGATGACGGAGTGAACTTCAACAACGCCGCCGTCACGACGGGCGGCTACACGCTCCCGGTCGCCGTCACCAACAACACCGGTGGTTCGGTGTGGGTCTGCGGTTGGATCGATCTCGACGACAGCGAAACCTTCGAGGCGGGCGAGCAACAGTGCGACGAAGTCCTCGACGGTGAATCCGAAGCCAGCCTGAGCTGGACCAACGTCGGCGGTCTCTCCGGCGATACGTTCAGCCGCTTCCGGGTGGCGTCGACGCTCGCCGAGGCACAGTTGGCAACGGGTCCGACATCGGCCGGTGAGGTCGAGGACTACCCGATCAACCTGGCCACGCTGCCCGTCACCGTCGCCTACTTCTCCTCGGAGAAGGTCACCGGTGGCATCGACGTCACCTGGTGGTCCGGCACCGAGACCGGCAACGCCGGCTACGTGCTGTTCGGCGAGAAGCGAGGCGAGCTCACAGCTCTGACCGATCTCATCGTCGGAGCGGGCGACTCGTTCACGCCGCTTGAATACACCCAGAACGTGCCACGCGGGTACTCGAAGCTCTGGTTGGCTGACGTCGACCTCGAGGGCCACGAGACACTGCACGGGCCATACCGAGTCGGCAAGACCATCGGATCGATTCCGGCCCCGGTCGTGCTCGATTGGGACACGGCGCAAGCCGAGGTCGACAAGGTCGTTGCCGCCGACGAGGCGGAGCGAACCGATGATCAGAATCAGGCAACGGTCGAATCGACTGCAGTCTCGGCGGTCTCCACGGTGATCAACTCCACGGTCGCCGACGCCCTGGCCACGGTCGGCATGAACGGGTCGGATGCGAACCCGACCGTCGCCGGTGCAGGCAACGCTGTGGTGATTCCCGTCGACACAGCAGGTATCTATCGGATCACCTCCAATGATCTGCTGGACATCGGGCTCAACTGGCGGAAGATCCGGATGGATTCGCTCGCTGTCATCGACGGCGCCGGCGAGGCTGTGCCGATCCGCACGAGCGGTGGCACGAAGTTCCGCAACAACCGTTTCGTCGAGTTCATCGGTGAGCCGCTCGACACCTTGTACACCGGTACAAACGTCTATCGCCTCGTTGTCGACCCGTCCAAGCGTGTGCTCATGGACATCGACAGGTCACGAGTGCGGCTTCGCGAGGACGCAGCAACGACCTCCCTCCACACCACCGTGGTGGAGGAACAGAACCTCTACTCAGCGGCTTCACTGGGTGATGATCTCTGGTACGGGTACAACGTCTTCTCCTTCGGCGGACCGCACGACACCGTGATCGAACTCGATCACGTTGCGAGCGGGCCCGGCGTGGTCAGCGTTGATGTGTGGGGCGGGATCGACCTCGCTCCGGAGATCGACCACCGAGTCACCGTTGCGGTCAACGGTGTCGCAGTCGGTGAGGTCGAGTTCGGTGGCCTCGGCGCGGCCGTCGCCACAGCGACAGTCCCGGAGGGAGTACTCGTCGAGGGCCTGAACACGGTCAGCGTGACGGCGGAAACGCTGCCTGGCATGCCGTTCGACTGGATCAAGCTCGACCGAGTGGAACTCTCGTACACGCGCCAAATCGTTGCAGTCGACGGCACCGCTGCCTTCACGGCATCGGCAGACCGAATCGTCGTCTCCGGGCTCACTTCCCTCGGCGTCGAGATTCTGCGATATGACGACAACGGCGACGCAGCCCGTGTTCGCCGCAAGAAGTTGATCGAAGAGATCGATGGAACGTTCA
>CAXMZV010000590.1:0-3219 GCA_964199985.1 Candidatus Ilumatobacter isfjordensis
GCACGCGGCACCAGCCCCGCGCTCACCGGCCCGGAACACACCAGCTGGCGACGCGATTGGGATCTCGCCGACCGGCGCAAGCTCGGCGCCGCCGGCAAACGCCGCCGCCAAAAGCGCACCTGGCCCGACCTCGGCTGAGACGCGCAGCACCCCACCCTGGTCTCACCAGAGCGGGGCGCTGAACGAAACTACTGGTCCGTGTTAGTCCTCGGCGCCGCCGTGACACGCGATCGGATCGACAGGGAAGCCCGACCCGTTCGTCAAATTGACCGCCGGGGCCATCATGATGTCACCCGTGACATTGACCGCATCGAGATTGGCGAGTGCCACGACGGCGACCCCGTCATTGGCGAGGATCGTGAACGTTGCGTCGAACAAGTCGTCGCCGAACGCATCCGGACCATACGCATCCGAGCCGACACCGGCGATGCCGTACACGTCGACGAGGTGCTGCACTGCCGGGCCGGAGAAGCCAGCGTTGGCGAAGTCGAACAGGTCATCGGTGTTCGCCGAGAGTTCGAACTTCTCCTTCGTGGCCAGGTCCTTGTACTTCTCGGTGCCGAATTCGTCGCCCTCGCCGTTGAGACCGAAGAACTCCTCGGCGCCGGTCTGGAGCACGACGAGCGCACCATTCGGAATGTCGCCGTTCGCCATGACGTAGCCGTCGATGAAGTCGATGTCGACGAAGTTGTCGCTGAAGGACATGCCGCGCACATCGATCTTGTAGACGGGCCATACGAACTCGTCGGCCTCCAACTGGTCGAGGGTGCGACCCGGTGCTGCCGGATCGTTTTCGTCGATGAAGTGGGCGGGCACGTCGATGTGGGTGCCAGCGTGGGCGCCCATGTCGATGTCTTCGACCTTGAAGAAGTCGATGGCCACGGTGTACAGATCGCGGACGTGCACCGCCGGATCACCCGGAAAGATCGACATGTTCTCATCGAACGGATGCCCGAGACGCGTCATGCCGCCTGGACAGCTCAACGCAGCATCGCCCTCTGCCGCACCTCCGATTTCGACGGGGCCAGACACGGAGGCACCCACCACGCCTGCTGCGCCCAGCGCCCCGATTCCGAGACAGCCTGCGACCAATTTTCTAGCGATTGACATACGTTGCTTTCCCTTGCTCTGCCGTCGAGCGAGTCCCGACGTCAGCTCAGAACGTAGTGCCCGGCCGGCACCAAAGCGGTGACCACTGTCACCGCCTTGACGAAATCTTGATGAACTCTTGATGGACGGTCACCAGGTGTCGATGTTGGGCCGATCACCTCGCGCCGGCGGTGCGGCAGCCAGAAGGGTGGTGATCCATCGCCGGGTGTCGGCCGGGTCGATCACGTCGTCGATCTCGAAGTGTGTCGCGACGCTGACCGCCTTGCCGTGCTCGTACATCCGATCGACCATCGTGTTGAAGAGCACCTCGCGCTCCGCATCGCTCGCGGCCGCTTCGAGTTCCTTTCGGTAGCCGAGCCGCACCGCACCTTCGAGCCCCATGCCACCGAACTCGCCCGTCGGCCACGACAGGCAAGCGAGCGGGGCCTTGGTGGAGCCGCCCATCATTGCCTGTGCACCGAGCCCGTATGACTTCCGCGTCACGACCGTGACCATTGGGACGGTGAGGTTCGCTCCCGTCACGAACAGGCGGCTGCAATGGCGAACCAACGCCGTCTCTTCCACTTCGGGGCCGACCATCATGCCGGGCGTGTCGCACAAGGTGATGACGGGCAGGCCGTGTGCATCGCAGAGCTGCATGAACCGAGCCGCCTTGTCCGCTCCGTCGGAGTCGATCGCTCCCGCCAAGTGATGCGGATTGTTGGCAACGACGCCAACGGGTCGCCCCTCGATGCGCGCCAACGCCGTCACCATCCCGAGGCCGAAGTCGCGCCGAAGCTCGGTGACCGAGTCGACATCGAAGAGTCCGTCGATGACGCGACGGATGTCATAGGCCCGGAGTCGATCGAGCGGCACAACGTCGCGCAAGGCGGTCTGATCGGGTGACTCCCACACATCGACCGAGCCCTGGAAGTAGCCGACCAGGCGCTTGGCGACAGCGGTCGCTTCGGCCTCGTCGGCCGCGACGATATCGACCACACCGTTGGCACGTTGCACCGCGATCGGACCGATCTCGAGCGGCTCGTAGACCCCAAGCCCGCCGCCTTCGATCATCGCTGGGCCACCCATGCCGATGTTCGAGTCTTCGGTGGCGATCACGATGTCGCAGCATCCCAGCAAGGCCGCGTTGCCGGCGAAGCAGTAGCCGGCGTTGACGCCGATGAGTGGCACGGTCCCCGACAATTGGGCAAACCAGAGGAACGCCAGGCAATCGAGGCCGCTCACCCCGAGTTGATCGGTGTCACCAGGCCGGCCCCCGCCGCCCTCGGTGAAGAACACGACCGGAAGGCGGAGTTGCTCGGCCAGCTCGAACAGCCGGTCCTTCTTGCGGTGGTTCTGTGTGCCCTGCGTGCCTGCCAGCACCGTGTAGTCGTAGGACATCGCAATACACTTGCGCGTACGTTCGTCGTCGAACAGATCGCCGTTGACGTCTCCGATGCCGGCAACGAGTCCGTCGCCCGGCGTGTTCTCGATCAGGTCGGCCACATCCCGTCGCCGACGCTGCGCAGCAATGACGAGCGGCCCGTACTCAATCAAGCTCCCTTCGTCCACGAGGTCAGCGACGTTCTCTCGCGCCGTGCGACGTCCCCGTCGGCGGCGCTTCGCAACCGCCTCCGGTCGTGCCGCATCGAGCCCACCTTCATGCCGCTCGATGACTTCGGTCAGATCGGGACGGTCGAGGCCGGTCGGCAGCGGCATCGCCGATGTGATGTCGGGTGGCGGCAGCGTTGCACCGTCGCTGGATTCCACCGGGTCGCCGAGCGACATCAACACATCGCCGACAGCGAGCGTCCCCTTCGGCGACCGCCATCGATGCGACCACACCATCGGCCGGGGCCACCACCTCGTGGTGCATCTTCATCGACTCAACGAGCGCCAACGCCCCACCGAACCGCACCGCATCACCCGGACGAACCAACAGCGCCACCACGGTTCCCTGCAACTCCGACACCACGTCAATCGTCATCGACAGTGTCTACCGCACCCGCCCCCACTCCCCCGAAGCGATGAGCCTGCCTCCCACCCCCGCCCGACCCAACTCATCATCCAGCAAGAACGTCTGGCCCGAATCAGTTCGGCGATCGTTGGAAGGCGGTGATGGATTGATCG
>CAXMZV010000591.1:0-3218 GCA_964199985.1 Candidatus Ilumatobacter isfjordensis
CCCGTCAGATCGACTGGAGATCATCATCGGGATGTATGCACAACGCCGCTACATCCACGATCGCGCCGCCACGTTGACCCAGACCGTTGCCCGATGGAGGAACTACCTGCCGCGACAGATTGTCCTTCCGCACCCGTCGCCGCGCAACCGTCATTGGGCGACGAAGAATCCGTGGTTCGAAGCAGACACGGTGCCTGCCGTGCAGGCGCGCGTGCGCGAGGTCCTCGCGAGCGAATCAGGCTGAGGCGTGGTCGGGAATCGCAATGCGTCGGACCGAGTGCTCGGTGGTGTTTAGCCAGGTCAACAGCATTTTTTCTGGCAATGCTCGGGAGACGCCGAAGCCCTGCGCAACGTCGCACCCGATCTTGAGGAGCTGCGCCGACATCTCAGCGCATTCAACGCCCTCGGCGACGATCTGGAGGCCGAGGTTGTGGCCCAACAGAATGGTCGAGGTGACGATGGCCTCATCCTGCGGGTCAAGGAGCAGGTTAGTGATGAAGCTGCGATCAATCTTGAGCTCCGATACCGGGAGTCGGCGCAGGTAGCTGAGCGATGAATAGCCCGTTCCAAAGTCGTCGAGCGACAACATCACGCCCAGCTGGGCAAGCCGTTCGACCGTCAACATGGTGCGCGGCGTGTCGAGCATCAACGACGACTCGGTGATCTCCAGCGTGAGCCGGCTCGGCTCGAGGTCGTGTTCGCGCAATCGGTGTTCGATTCGATCAGCGAGCAGTTCATCGACGAGATCGAGCGTCGACAGGTTCACTGAAACCGTGAGGTCTAATCCGGCGTCGAGCCAAGCGCGAGCGTCGCGAACGGCCAGAGCCAGCACCCGGTCGGTGACCGCCTTGATCAGTCCGGTCTCCTCAGCGACGGGAATGAAGTCGTCGGGTTGCACCCAACCGCGGACTGGATGGCGCCACCGTGCGAGTGCCTCGACGCCGATGACCGTCGAGGTCGCGAGGTCGAGTTTGGGTTGATAGTGGACCTCGATTTCGTCGTGGTCGAGGGCGATGCGCAGATCGCCGAGCAGCGACAGTCGCTCGGGAGTTCGGCGATCGATGTCGACGCTGTACATCTCACATCCGGTGTGCTGCGCCTTCGCGGTGTACATCGCAATGTCGGCGCGCCGGACGACGTCGTTGGTTGTGTCGCCCAACTTGATCGGCGCAACACCGACGCTGGCAGCGACGACCACGTTGAAGCCACCAAGCACGAACGGCACCCTCGACACGTCGACGAGGCGTTGAGCCAGCTGAGGACCTCGCGGTCGCCGTCGCGATCGAGGAGCACGGCGTACTCGTCGCCGCCGAAACGAGCGAGGACGTCACCGGTCTCCAGCTCGGCAGCCAAACGTGCGGAGAACTCGACGAGCACCTGATCCCCGGCTTGGTGTCCGAGTGTGTCGTTGACTTCCTTGAAGCGATCGAGGTCGAGCATCAGCACGGCGGTACAGCGATTCGCTGTGGGCTTCGCCGTGGCGTCTGCGACGTGACGGTCGAAGCCGGCTCGATTCAGGTGTCCCGTGAGCGGATCGCGGAGCGCATCGCTCTCGGCGCGAGCGTGCATGAGTGAATTTCGCAGACTCACGGCCAGCTGGTCTGCGATGTGCCCGGCACGGATCACGTCGTCAGCATCGAACTCATCGGTGATGCCCACACGGCCGGTGAGCGTCAGCGTGCCGATCTCGCCCTGACCATCGACGATCGGAACGACCATCCGCTTGGTGGCGTTTCCTGCTGGCACCCCGGCAACCTCGATCATCGGCGCCTCGGTCGCGAGGGCGGTCGACGTTGAATCGTTGATCCCGACGAGGTGCGCAGGCTGTCCGGGGCCGGCGACGCACCGCAAGGATGTCCAGCCCTCGGCGCACACGACGTCGTGCAGATCAATGCTGCCGGCGTCGGCACGCAGCAGCTGCATCGACTCGTCGAGCGCGCGCGGGGCGAGTTCGACGAGCTGAATCGATTCGCCAATACGGCGGGTGAAGTCGTGCACTGCGCTGAGGTTCCGGTGGCGTTCGGCGAGCTGTCCATGCTGGCGTAGTACGAACCACACTGCCGCGACCGGCAGAATCGCCAGCGGGGCATAGGCGAGTCCGACGAGCGCTGGAGCGAGCGCAACCGCAGCGACTGCGGCACTCATCGGCCCGAGAACGGTGTTCGTCTTCACTTCGGCGATCAAGCGCCCGACGACGTGACCTTCGAAACACGCAATGGCGATGGAGACAACCAGCGAGCCGACGAACGATGCGACTGCGAGCGCCACGGCTATGGCGACGAGCAGGTGTCCATCGGATGGATCAGACCAGCGACACACCCATTGGAGGATCGCGAACGCCAGGGCAGACTCGAACGTAAACAGGGCGCCGTTGAACGCGAGCTTGTGGCGGGCTGGCCGCATCGTGAAGAAGATCACGGCCAAGCTGCCGATCAGTCGGACAGCAATCGCAGCCACCGGACCGAGGAAGAGGAGCGCGAAAGCCGAGGGGACCTCAGACAGCGTGAACGACTTCGCCTCGCGGCGGTACTCCATGTGGAATGCGAAGCGCTCAGCGAGGCCGAATCCGAGGAGGATGAAGATGGCAAACCACCAGGGTGCGTCGCGTGCGCTCGCGTCGAGTTTGGTCGTGGAAAGGAGGCCAACGGCAGCTGCGAGGAGGGCGGCCGACAGCAGCAAGACGCGTCGCACTGGATCGCGTGACGCGAGCTTCTCGTGACCTTCCGAGGCTGCTGTCTCAGATTCGACGGTCACGGGCCGCTGCCCACCGCGCGCTCAGGCACGCAGGCGTCCGTCGGGGCGGCTGCCGCGGTGCGTCGAATCGAGTTGAGTGGGGTGATGTGCCGCCGCATCATGGTGAGTCCGCCAAGTCCATTGCACTCGACGCCGAGTGGCACCGAGTCAGGATCCATACATCACCATCGGCATCTCACTCAAAATGGTTGAATGTTCATTTTGCGTGACTGTCGAGCGTGAACTCGACATTGGGCCGGAATTCCCACGCTCCGTGAGTCGTCGGTGCTGAGGGTGGAAATTGGCAGACCGATTCGTTCTTCAGGCTTTCTTGACGAACTCCGCTTTGATCAGCAGTTGGCGACCATCGACCTTGGCATCGATCTCATGATCACCCGACACCAATCTGATCGACTTGATCTTGGTGCCCGACTTGACGCCACCGGCCTTGCCGTCCGTCTTGAGGTCCTTGATCACCGTGACCG
>CAXMZV010000592.1:0-3218 GCA_964199985.1 Candidatus Ilumatobacter isfjordensis
GGACCAGTGCGTGTCGAACGTCCAGTCCGGCTGCTTGCGAAGGTGTGCCTGGTCGAGCGTTGCCGTCGGTCCGTCGATGTCGACGATGGACGCGATCAGCTCGGGCGCCGCGGCGGGCAAGGTGCCGTGGACATGAGCATGGATTTCGTCGCCGAAGTTGTCGAGAATGCTCTGGAGAACGAGTTGATACTGACTCGCCAGAGTGCAGCGGGCTCCGTCGACGACCGTTGCGAGATGGTCGTGGATCGCAGCGAGGTCGTGTTCGTCGGCCTCGGACCGCCGGACGCGTCCGAAGAGTTCCGCCAGTGCGATCCCGTCCTCCTTGCACGGCATGCACAGACCGCACGACTCGATCGACAAGAACCTCGCGACACCCTCTGCCACCGCAGCCATGTCACTGCGATCGTCGAACACGATGAAACCACCACATCCGAGGTAGCCGCCGACGGCAGCCATCCCTTCGTTGCTGACCGGAGTGTCGAACTGGCCGGCCGTCAACAGTGGTGTTGCAGCGCCGCCCATCACCGCCTTGACGGTGCGGTCCGGATTGGGTCCGCCGCCGATCAACTCGATCACCTCGCGAAGGGGCGTTCCTTGCGGCACCTCGCCGACGCCGTGGCGGCGCGTTGCGCCCGTGACCGTGCACACCAACGAGCCGGGCGACTCCTGCGTACCGACCGAGCGGAACCAGTCGGGACCCTCGACGATGATGCCGGGTACATTGGCGAGTGTCTCGACGTTGTTGACCAGGGCCGGGGACCCGACAGAGTCTGCGCTGGGCCCTGCCATCTGTACGTTTGCCGCCGACGCCGTGACGGAGTCGCCGCGGGCCTCGCGTGTGACGATTTCATGGACGCCGCGCCGGTACGGGGGTGCGATTCGTGCGAATGGCGGTCGCCCGTCGATCGCTTCGAGCATCGCCGTTTCTTCCCCGTACATGTACTCGTTCGGACCCTCGAAGATCTCCATGTCGATTCCGTCGAGCCAGCCGGCTGCTCGGAGTTCGGCGATGGCTTCGGCGACTCGATGCCGGACCTGGGTGTGCATGCGCTTGAGCGCAACGATGGCGACGGTCGCTCCAGTCGCCTGCGCAGCGATGAGTGCACCTTCGAGTACCCGATACGGGTTGCGGAGCAGTATCGCTCGATCCTTGAACGAGCCCGGCTCGCCTTCGGCAGCATTGACGATCAGCGTCGGCGGTCCGGCTGCTCCAACTTCGTACTCGTGGACAGTGCGCCACTTGGCGCCACAGGGCTTGCCCGCTCCACCACGGGCGCGCAGACCTGAGTCTTCGATCTCCGCGATCACGGCCCCTGGGTCGACGGCGCGAGCCGCCTCGAGACCGCGCATTCCTCCGCTCTCCACATACTGCTCCAGGCTGGTCACCTGAGCAGCAGAGAGGGTCCGGTTCATCAACTTCGTCATTGCAGCTCACCTCCGGTTCGACACATCGTCGGGTTGGGAGAAGGCGTGCTCGCCATTGGCGAACGCACCAGATCCAGTTCAACCGTCATGTTCCATTGGCACCATTGTCTTCCCGATTCGAACAGGGCCGGAAGACAGTTCCTGTCCGCGATGTGCTCGGAGCGGTCCTGGCGGGAGTCGGCCGGCGACCGTCGCGCTCCGGATTGAGCATCAATCGCTCTCGAAATCCCGCAGGTATTGCACGATGAGGTCGATTTCGTCGTCACTCAACGGTCCCCCGAATGCCGGCATGACGTCTTTGCCGTCCCGAATTCGGGTAAAGATCCGGCTGTCGGACTCCTCGGATGCCTCAGATCCCCTGGCGAGCTCGGCGCCAGCACCGCCTTCGAGCGATGCGCCGTGACACGACGAGCAGTTCATGACGTACAGGTTTTCGCCGGTGAGAACCACCGGCTCCTCCTCGGGCGGCGCTTGAGTGGCTGGCGGTTCGGCGTCGGTGCCTGGCACCTCGCTCGCCTGTTCCTGCGGGACGGTCGTCCGCGACGGTGAGGTGCCATGGAACGACGGCGTCACGGCGAACACGATGAACGCGAGCGCCGACCCGAAGTACGCCACGGCTACCACGGCTCGGAGCACAGGGTGAAAGCGCTGCCACCAAAATTCTTGTGCGGGCATCGTGTGTCCCTTCTTCGACCGGACGCCAAGCGCTGTTGGGCAGCCGTCCGAAGCGTCCGGGGATGGGGCGCAGATCTCGCCTCATCCCCTCTACGTGAATGCGATCAGCCCGTGAGGGTGACTTCGATGAAGCCTTGGTTGGAGGTTTGGACGTGTTCGGCATCGTCCCAACCCTCGGAGCTGTTGTCAGCGTCCCAGTAAGCGAGGGCCAACAGACTGGAGCCACCGACTTCGAACTGGGCATCTTGGGCATCACCGGTTTGCAACGGACGACTCATCTCGAAGTACCAGGTGCCATCTTCGCCTTCGACCGGGTTGCTGTGAGTGAACACTCCAAGCAAAGAGTTCTCGGCCCCATCACCATTGTCGTCTTCACGAATCTCAGGTGTTGTCGACCACTCATCGTCAAAGTTGCAGCCGCTGTCATTACCCGGATCACCATCACCGGGCCCGGCAACACGGCCGCCCATGTCTTCACCAAGACCGCACTCCAACTCCCAATGCCAAATATCGATCATCCCGAGACTGGTCTCACGGTCAGGTTCCTCAGACCCCATGTGAGGTCCGGCACCAGCATCGATCGCCCACGACACCGCATTCGACGCCGACAGATGCGCGTCTTCCGCGTTCCAGTCGTAATCGTCATCGACGGTGAACAACACATACAAGAACTCGTCATCATGAGCTGCCTTGAACGTGCCGTCATGAGATTCGATCTCCTCACCAGCAATCGCCTCCATCGTGAACTCCAACCCATCAACATCAGCCCAATCCGACGGATCACCATCAACCGCGATCAGAGCCGGCGGCGCATCAACCGCCCGAACCGCCTGTTCTTCAGGCGGCGGTTCCGTGGCGACGGGTTCTGTCGCGACGGGTTCTGTCGCGACGGGTTCTGTCGCGACGGGTTCTGTCGCGACGGGTTCTGTCGCGACGGGTTCTGTCGCGACGGGTTCTGTCGCGGCGGGTTCTGTCGTCGCACTGTCGTCATCCTGCTGCACGCAGCAGCCAACAGCGCCAGTACGGCAAGAGCACATATCGGGCGATTTCTCATGGCATTCGTCCCTTCTCGTGCATCCGGCACCGGGCCGAACACAAATCTGACTTCCGAGTGACGG
>CAXMZV010000593.1:0-3215 GCA_964199985.1 Candidatus Ilumatobacter isfjordensis
GCCAGCCAGCCAGACCTCATCTTCGCCGACGAACCGACCGGCAACCTGGACAGCACGACCGGCGCCGAGATCCTCGCCTTCATGCGCCACGCGGTGCGTGAACTCGGCCAGACCATCGTGATGGTCACCCACGACCCGGTGGCAGCCAGCTACTCCGACCGCGTCGTCTTCCTCGCAGACGGCCAGATCACCGACCAGCTGTTTGACCCGACCCCGGACACCGTGCTCGACCGCATGCGTCGGCTCACCAATCCGACCAGCAACTGACGCCCGCGTCTCACTCGACCCTTCCGCCACTTCACCTTCTGGAGAACGCCATGTTCCGACTCACCCTCAAGAACCTGCGAGCGAACAAGATTCGCTTCGCCCTCACCACCTTCGGCGTCACCCTCGCCGTCAGCTTCGTCGTCGCCGCCTTCGTGCTCGCCGACGGGCTTCGCAGCACCTTCACGAACGTCGCCGACGACATCACGGCCGGCATCGACCTCGAAGTCCGACCGGTCAGCGACTTCGGTGATCCCGACCCGCTGCCCGTCGCCTTCACATCGATCGTTGCCAACGTCGACGGAGTTGCGTATGCCGCTCCGAACATCGAGGCGGTTGACGACAGTGTCCGTCCAATCCTCGCCGACGGCTCGACCATCACCACCGATGGTCCCCCGCAGTTGGCGTACAACTGGATTGACAACGAACAGCTCAGCCCGTTCAGCCTGGTCGACGGAGCTGCGCCACAGGTTGGCCAGTTCACGGTCGACTTCGATTCAGCTGACGAACACAGCTTCGTGATCGGTGACTCCTACGAGTTCATGACTCCGACAGGACGGCACGACCTCACATTGTCCGGGACGACGTCGTTCGGACCGAACAACGACACGGTCGGCGCCACGTTGATGCAGATGAACACCGCCGAAGCAGGCGCACTGTTCGGCATCGACGGCCTCACCGGTGTTGATGTGGAAGTCGCAGATGGTGTCGACATCGCGACGGTGCAAAACGCCATCGCACAAGCGGTTCCGACCGCCGAAGTCGTCGACAACGAAACCGTTCGAGCCGAGACCGCCGAGGAGTTCACGGGCGAGATCGACATCATCGGCAACATTCTGTTGGGCTTCGGCGGCGTCGCGCTGTTCGTGTCGATCTTCATCATCTACAACACGTTCGCCATCGTCCTCGGCCAGCGCATCCGCGAACTCGCGCTACTCCGTACTATCGGTGCCGATCCGAAGCAGATCAGACGATCAGTTCTCGGCGAAGCGCTCGTCATCGGCACGATTGCATCGGCCGCCGGACTCGCTGGAGGCGTCGCCGTCGCCAAGGGACTCGAAGCGTTGTTCAACGCCGGCGGCGCTTCGCTGCCGGACTCACCGCTGATCCTCTCCATGCGTACGATCATCACTGCCGTCGTCATCGGCCTCGGCGTGACGATGTTCTCGGCGATCGGCCCGGCCCGCAAGGCCTCGACGGTCCCGGCGATCGCCGCGCTCAACGGCGCTGGTGCCGACACCGCTCCCGGAAGCCGGACCCGCATCGTGAGCGGCACTGGCCTCATCGTTGGCGGTATTGCCGTCGGCGGTCTCGGGCTGGCCGGGGTCGGCGGTACGGCAGCGATGGTCGCCCTGATGGCACTCGGTGCCATCGCGGTCTTCATCGGTGTCACGTTGCTCAGCCCCATGGCTGTCGGATTCATCACTCGGACACTCGGCTGGCCACTCGCCAAGACGAGTGGTGTCGCTGGCCGGCTGGCGCAGCAGAACGCTGCCCGCAACCCGCGTCGCACCGCGACGACCGCAGCAGCTTTGATGATCGGCCTGACCCTCGTCTCGACGGCACTGATCGTCGGAGCATCGGTCAAGTCAACCATCGCATCCACCATGGAGCGCTCCGTGCTGGCCGACTACATGGTCACGACTCAACTCGAGGAAGTCGATTTCCCGACGACGCTGGCAGCCGAGCTGGAGTCAACCGACGTTGTCGATGCGGTCACCGGATTCCGGTACACCGAAGCACGGGTCGGCGAAGACGTCCAGGATGTCGTCGCTGCTGACTTCACCCAAGTCGGACAACTGCTCGACCTCGACGTGCAGGATGGCGGCTACGACACGGCGACAACCCACCCAGTGATGGTTGCAGCCGATCATGCCGACGCCGAAGAACTCGTTGTCGGTGACATCGTGACGACAAGCTTTGCCAACGGCAACAGCGTCGACGCAACAATCGTCGGCACGTTCGCCGACGAGTCGCTCATCTTCCAGGACTTCTTGTTCGACACGTCCGTCTACGAAAGCGCCAACGTGAACGTTGCCGACGAGTGGCTTGCCATCCAAACGGTTGCCAACGCCGACCCAGCGGCGCTGACCGCCGTACTCGACCAAGTATCGGCCCAGTTCCCACAGGCTGACCTCGAGACCTCCGAACAGTTCAAGGATCGGATCGAAGGATTCGTCGACGACACACTCGCCATCGTCAACATGATGGTCGCCCTCGCGGTGATCATCGCCCTGATCGGCATCGCCAACACGCTGGCACTGTCAGTGTTCGAACGCACCCGTGAACTCGGTCTCGTTCGAGCAGTCGGGATGAGCCGTCGGCAACTCCGCCGCATGGTCCGCTTCGAAGCAGCGCTCGTCGCAACCTTTGGTGCAGTCCTGGGCGTCGGAATCGGCTTGCTCTTCGGCTTCGGCGTGGTGCAGGGTCTCCCCGATTCCTTCGCCTCAGCCGTGAGCGTTCCCGTCGGTTCGATTCTGACACTGGTTGCAGTTGCCGCCGCTGCCGGAGTCGTCGCCGCCTGGCTCCCCGCCCGGCGCGCTGGACGCCTCGACATTCTGGACGCCATCGCCGCCCAGTAGCCGAATCACATCCCCCCACTCGCCAGCCTGTTCGACTCTCACAGAGACGGACAGGCTGGCGGTGGTTTTCGGCCGCTCCCGCCAGATCCCTCATCTGTGCTGCCCACCAACTGGTCGAGCTCGGCGTCTCGGGCTGACGGGTGAACACCGACAGCCCGTCACCCGGATTTGCGAGCGATCAATCCGAGCGCCACCTGGCGCGCAGCGTCGCAGACGATGCATCGGGTATCGACAACCACTCATCAAGTGCGCCCGCCGGATGCCGGTCCTTGAGTCGAGCCACGATGTCACCGTACGACGAGCGGCGTTACCCGTCGATTGTCGTTCTGAGACACAAAGGGGGTTGACATGAACTGCACACCACAATCG
>CAXMZV010000594.1:0-3185 GCA_964199985.1 Candidatus Ilumatobacter isfjordensis
TGGGCTCGGCGACGGTGATGACGACTTGGACGATGTTCGCTCGGCCCAGCGGGTCCGCGGTTCCCGCGCCGTAGCCAACCGCGCTCGACGTGCCGCTCGGCATCGGTCCGAACGACGAGGCCAGCGTGGTCATCAGTGCTGCCCCCGTCGGGGTCGCGGTTTCGAGTGTGGTGTCGAGCCCGTGTGTCGGCGCGCCAGCCTCGGTGAGTAAGGCCATCGTCGCAGGTGCCGGATGAGGGAGCTCGCCGTGGGCCGTGCGAACGATGCCGCTGCCGAGGCCGATCGACGAGCAGCCGATCTGATCGATGTCCAGCGATTCGAGCGCCGCGCATACGCCGACCACGTCGATGATCGAGTCGAGCGCTCCCACTTCGTGGAGTTCGACATCGGCCGGGTCGATGCCGTGTATCGCGCCCTCAACGGCAGCCAGCCGTTCGAAGACGGCGCGAGCGCGGGCCCGCACCCGATCCGGCAGATCCGCTGCGTCGAGCAGCGCAAAGATCTCGCGCGCCGGACGATGCAGCGCGTGTCCGCCCTCCTGGTCGTGATCGTCGCCTTGATCGTGGTCGTGCAGGTCGTTGTGGGTCACGATGTTTGCCCAGGTGGCACCGACGCCCGACCGTTGGACCCGCTCGAAGAACATCGCGTACCCGTCGACGCCGAGACCGGCGATCGTGTCGGCCACCACGTCGGTGTCGGCGCCAGCATCAACGAGCGCGGCCAGCGTCATGTCACCCGCCACCCCGGCGTGGCAGTTGAACCATGCGGATCGATGTCCTGTCGGGTAGGAGCTGACGTCGGCGGTCATCGACACATCCGCGCGATGGCACACGCTGCGCCGAATCCGTTGTCGATGCCGACCACGGAGATGCCCGACGCGCACGATGCGTGCATCGAGAGGAGCGCGGTGACGCCCTCGAGCCCGGCGCCGTATCCGACTGAGGTGGGCACGGCCACGACGGGACCGGACGTGAGACCACCGATCACGCTGGCCAGTGCACCTTCCATCCCGGCGACCACGATGACCGCGTCCGCACCGGTGACGTCGTCGACTCGTGCGAGCAGTCGATGGAGGCCGCTGACCCCGACGTCGGAGATGAGCGACGGATCGAATCCGTGGGCACGCAGCGTCAGGCGTGCCTCGTGCGCAACGGGCAGATCACTGGTCCCCGCAGTGATGACGAGCACACTGGCCTCGCGGGTCGGCGCGGGTCGTCTCCACAACATCGACTGGTTGGCCTCGTCGGCGGGGCCGTGCGCATCGAGACACGCCGCCCGTTGGGCAGCGTCGGCGCGAGTCAGGAGGACCGGACCCGTGCCGTGTTCGAGCAGCTCGCCGACAATGATGACGCATTGCTCCACGGACTTGCCCGGGCCATAGACAGCCTCGGGCATGCCCTGCCGGATTGCCCGGTGATGATCGACAAGTGCGTCGCCCACGTCGGCAAACGGCAGTCGGGCCAGCTGAGCTACAGCGGTGTCGGGATCAACGCTGCCGTCACGAACGTCGTCGATCAGTTGTCGCAGCGTCACCTCGTCCATGTCGAGTCCTGCGCGATCGAGTTCATCCACGGTGTCACCGAATCATCGTGCCAGAGGACTGGCGCGAACCCCTACGCTGACCCGAATGTCGAGCACAGGCGTGGATCGCGTCGGATTCTTCGGGCCGTTCGGGACCTTCACGCAGCAAGCGTTGCGAACACAACCCGACCTCGCCGCCGCTGAGCAAGTGCCCTTCCGAACGGTGCCGGACATTCTCGATGCCGTGCAGAGTGGTGCCGTCGATGCCGGTTTTGTCCCGATCGAGAACTCGATCGAGGGCATGGTCAACTTCACGCAGGACGCACTCGCCTTCGATCACGACCTCGTCATCCAGCGTGAAGTGGTCATCGACATCGAGCACTGCCTCGTTGCGCGGGCTGGAATCGAGTTGAGCGACGTCGCCAAGGTGCACTCGATTCCGGTCGCCACCGCACAGTGCCACCGCTACTTACGCGCCACGCTGCCCGACGCCGACATCCGTGTTGCCAACAGCACGGCCGATGCCGCGAAGACTGTCGCCGAATCCGATGCCACCGATGTCGCCGCCCTTGCACCGCGCGTCGCTGCCGAGCTCTACGGCCTCAATGTGATCGCGGCCGACATCGCCGATCACGAAGGAAACCAGACGCGGTTCCTCCTTGTCGCTCGTGACGGCGTGCCAGCTCCGACCGGTCATGACAAGACGGCGCTCGTCATCTATCAGCGCGCCGACGAGCCCGGCTCGTTGATCTCGATCCTTCAAGAGTTCGCTGCCCGACGCATCAACTTGTCCAACCTGTTCAGCCGTCCGACCAAGGATGGTGGGCTCGGTGACTACTGCTTCATCATCTACGCCGACGGTCACGTCTCTGACGAGTTGCTCGCTGACACGATGCGGTCGCTGCACGCCAAGCAGGCTCGGGTGAAGTTCCTCGGCTCGTATCCCGCCGTCGGAGAACACGCCGAAGCAACTCGCGCTGATACCGGAAGCCGCTGGGACGACGCCGACAGCTGGCTCGCCGGGATCCGCAAACAAATCCGCTGACTGAGTCGTCGGCAGTAGCGTCGGCGAGATGTCGGAACAGCAGGTTGCAGTCGTCACGGGAGCCAATTCGGGGATCGGGCGTGCCACCGCTATTCATCTGGCACAGCAAGGAATGCGCGTGTTCGGCACGGTGCGTGCAGCGGCCAAGGCCGAGAAACTGCTGGCGATGGCCGGCAGCGCTGGGGTCACCGTCGAAGTCACCGAGCTCGATGTGGCCGCCGACGAATCGGTCCGTTCGGGCTTCGAGCAGATCTTCGCAGCGGCCGGTCGTGTCGATCACCTGGTCAACTCCGCAGGTGTCGGTGGCAACGCGGTGGCGGAGGAGTGCCCGTCGGAGTTGTACAACGACGTGTTCAACATCAACGTCACCGGCGCGGTGCGTTGTGCCCAGGCAGTCCTTCCCGCAATGCGCGAACGCCAGAGCGGAACGATCGTCAACATCACGTCCGTCGCCGGTCGCATCGCTGCACTTGCGCAGTCGCCGTATGTCGCGTCGAAGTGGGCGCTTGAAGGAGTGAGTGAGGGCATGGCGCAGGAGTTGGCACCGTTCGGGATCAGAGTGGCGATCGTCGAACCTGGGGTGACGAAGTCGGCAATCTTCGCCAAGAACATCGACGCA
>CAXMZV010000595.1:0-3185 GCA_964199985.1 Candidatus Ilumatobacter isfjordensis
GTTCTCTAGGCCGCTGCCGAAGTACCGGGAGATGCTCTTCATCAAGTGACGTTCGGACCGCCCGCCGCATCACGGCCCGTGGCGCGGCGGCGACGGCCGCGCTGACGGTCGATGTCGCTGACGATCGATCCCGCTACGCCGTTGTCGTCACACCACGGTAGGTCGTCGTCCTGGGCGACGGGCCGGCAGGCGGGCGTGCCGCGAAGTGGGGGATGTCATCGTTGTACCCGAGGATCACGACAACGTCGCCGACCGACAGAGTCGTCGCCTGCGGCGGATGCATGATGGTCGTCCCGTCGACACCGCGAATCCCCACGATCAGATAGCCGTGGGCTCCACTGACCTCGATCTCGGCGAGCGTCTTGAACGCCAGCGGCGAACTGCCCTCGATGAGGAATTCATCGAACCGCAGGCCGATGTGGTCGAGGCCCGGTCCACCCTCCGATCCGGTCGTCAACTGATCGAGCAACTGGTCGGCAGTCGGGCGCAGGATCAGCTGCGACATCTTCGCGGCGCCGATCGTGGTCGTCATCACCACGGTGTCGGCTCCACAGTTGCGGAGTTTGCTCTCGGTTCGGCGGTCCTCACCGCGCGCGATGATCGTCAGGTCAGGGTTCATCTCGCGCGCGGTGAGCGTGACGAAAACGTTGGCCGCATCGTCAGACAGCACCGTGGCAAGCACCGCCGCCCGGCGTATCCCCGCCCGTTCGAGCACGTCTTCCTCGGTGGCATCGCCGTGGATGACGAGGATGCCATCGTCGTCGTCCGACAGCGGGGTCGCGCCGCCGAGCGTGTCGATGGCGACGAATGGTTGCCCGGCAGCCTGGAGTTCGCGCGCCAGCGTCGTCCCCATCCGGCCATAACCGCAGATGATCGTGTGTCCGTCGAGCTGATCGATGTCTCTGGTCATACGTCTGGCCCCCAAGGCTCTGTTCAGTTCTCCATCGACGACCAGTTGGATGAAGCCGCCAACGGTGTAGATCACCGCGCCGTAGCCGGCGACGATCAAGGCGACCGTCAACCCGCGCAACGGCCACGTTGTAATCGGCTGGACCTCGCCGTACCCGACCGCGAACACGGTGATGACGACCATGTACAGCGAATCACCGACCGTCCAGCCGCGATCACATAACCACACGTCGCGAGGATGCAGACGGCGACGAGTACCGCGACACCAGCGATCATCTTGCGAATTGGTGCCGAGAATGCCGTCGATTCGATAGCGGGGATGATGTCGGCACAACGTTGCGTCAGCGTTTCGCCTCGGTTGCGAGTTCGAGATCAAGCAGCGTGCCCCGACGTTCACCGCGGCGAAACATTGCCAACACATCTCATCCGTACGTTCTGCATTGTGCGTACGTTCTCCAATCCGGAGGTTCGAACCAAGACGAGTGTCGGCCGGCAACCTGCACCCTCGGGTCAGCTGACGGCCCTGTGATCGAGTTGGTCGATCCGTTCATCGGCACCGGCGTCGCCGACCTGCCCGAGCCATCGGGACTGGCAGCGGGTTGGTGGTGGCCGAAGCCGCCGGTCGGCAACACCCATCCTGGCGCAACGTTCCCGTTCGGGATGGTGTCCGCCTGCGCGTACTCCGGCGCGTACCCGACGGGCTACGGCTGCTACAAGCGATCGACCGAGGGGGTTCCCGGACGCCACAACGAGAAGCGGGTTGCTTCGGGTTTCACCCATTTCCAGCAATCGGGCACCGGGGCGATCCGCAAGTACTACAACTACCTGCGCGTCACCCCGATGTTGGAGCCACTTGACGCGCTCGGCGTCGCGTGGCCGATCACCGACGAAGTGGCCTCCCCCGGCTACTACGCGGCGACGCTCGGCAACGGCGTGCGGTGCGAGATGACCGTCGGGGCAAAGAGCGTCGTCCACCGCTACACGTTTCCCGCGCACCACGACGCGAGGATCGTGATCGACTGTTCCCACGGCGGGCTTGGCATCGACGGTGGGGCGACGATCCCGCTCCGAGCCACGATCAACTCGATCTCACCAGGTGTCGCGAACGGCGAGGTCGTGATGGAAGGCGTGCCGATCGCGTTCCATCTCGAATGCAACTCCCCCGACTGGCGTCAGATGGTGTGGTACGACCGGCAACGGATCCACGGCGGCACGCAACTGCAATTCGACTCGATCCGGCCGACAACCCTCCGGCCATTCGGTTTGATGCTCGCAGGGCGCAGCGTGCAGGACCAGACGATCGAGGTGCGCATCGGTCTGTCGCTGCGCGGCACCGAGCAGGCCCGCGCCAACCTCGCCGTCGACGTGCATTCACCGCCAGTCGGCACGGCGCCCCGCTTCGACGATCGGCGGGCCGCGACCTCGTCCACCTGGAGCGAACATCTCGCGAAGATCGATGTCGAGTCGGCGTCAGCGGAGCGACTGACAGTGTTCAAGACGGCGCTGTACCACTCGCTGATCAAACCGTGCATGGCGCCCGACGAGAGTCCGTTCTGGCCGACGGCAGGTGCGTTCGCCTTCGACATCTGCACGATGTGGGACATCTACCGGACGCAGCTGCCGCTCGTGACGACACTGTTCCCGGAGCGGGCGGTGGAACTCGCGAATGCGCTCCTGCACGTGTCCGAGGAGGAGGGCAACTTCCCGATCGGGTATCGCATGGCGCGGGGTGGCGACCGGTTCTTCCGGCAGGGCAGTGCGCTCGCGCACACCTTCTTGGCCGACCTCTGCGCGCTCGACCCGCCCGGCGTCGATTGGGAATGGGCCTTGTCCCACATGGGTGCCGACTTGCGTCGCCTGTATGGCGAGGAATTTCTCGATACGGGTGTCGCACGTCCGATCACCCATACGCTCGACCTCGCCTTCGGGTATCACTGCACCGCGCAGGTCGCCCGGCGAGTCGGCGACGACAAACTCGCCACTTACTTCGACGCGCTCGCCACACGTTGGGTCAACGGATACGACCGCTCCACCGGTCTCGTCGTCGACTCGACGTTCTACGAAGGCGGCCAGTGGAACTATTCGTTCCGGCTTTCACACGACATGGCCGCGCGGATCGAAGTGGCCGGTGGCGAGGACCGGTATCTCGCTCTTCTCGACCGGTTCTTCGGCTTCGGCCAGCCGCCCGTGAAGCAGTTGGGCGAGTCGCCCGAGCCCGAGGAGATCAGTGCGGGGTACGCGCTGAACAGGTTCCAGGGCCTGAACAACGAGTCGGA
>CAXMZV010000596.1:0-3182 GCA_964199985.1 Candidatus Ilumatobacter isfjordensis
GAGTTCGAGAATGTTGGTCTGCAGCGCGCCGAACTGATCCGCTTCATCGGACGGCGTGGTCGCGAGGCTGGACCACTGAGCGGCCTGGTCAGCGGTGTTTTGCACGAACGCTCGGTGATCGTCGTCCAGGTCGTCGGGCGACCGTAGTGCCCGGGCCGCATCGGCTTGTCGGGTGAGCACGTCGGCCACTGCCCGGGCGAAGCTGGCCACGCCGGCATCGTCGACCGGGTCGACGAGGGCCGACCGTTCGGCGCTGCTCGCCACACAGATCGCGGCGAGTTCCCCTCGGTAGTCGGCGGGGTCCGAGACTGGCGCGGTGTCACTTGCGCAACCCGATGCCACTGCCACCGCCGCACTCATGGCAAGCATCGCTGCAGCTCGAGTCGGTCGGCTGAAGCGTGACATCGCCCCACTGTAGGAGTGGTCGAGCTTCAGGTGGCCCCACCGTCGATGGTGCTGCGCTCGCAAACCTCTATCGTGATCGCAATGGCCACCCAGTCGCTGTACCGCCGCTATCGGCCCCGCCGCTTCAGTGAGGTTCGGGGTCAAGACCACGTCGTCAAGGCGCTGCGGACTTCCGTCGCCGAAGGCCGCGAAGGACAGGCGTACCTGTTCTCAGGTCCTCGTGGCACGGGAAAGACCACCTCTGCGCGCATTCTCGCGAAGGTGCTCAACTGCACCAATGTCCAAGACGGCGAGCCGTGTTGTGAGTGCGAGTCGTGCCTGTCGGTCGAGCGTGGCACGAGCTACGACGTGCACGAACTCGATGCGGCGAGCAACAACGGCGTCGACTCGATGCGCGATCTCATCGACAAGGCGTCGCTCGGCACGCCCGGCCGGCACAAGGTGTACATCCTCGACGAGGTGCACATGCTCACCAAGCCCGCCGAGGCAGCGTTGCTGAAGACGCTCGAAGAACCGCCGCCGCACGTGGTGTTCGTGCTGGCAACGACCGATCCGCAAAAGATGTCCGACACGATTCGGAGTCGCACGCAGCACCTCCAGTTCCATCTACTTCCGACCGACACGCTGCAACAGCACGTCCGGTGGGTCGCCGACGATGCAGGTCTCGTCGTTTCGGACGCAGCGATCGAGCAGGTCCTGGCCCAGGGCGCCGGGTCGGCACGTGACGCGCTGTCCGCGCTCGAGCTGGTGGCCAACACCGGTGGCGAGGGCGCGGAGACCGTGCCCGTCGAAGAGTTCGTCGAGGCGATGATCGAACGCGACCCTGGCAGGGCGCTGAAGATGGCCGCTGGGGCGATCGGCTTGGGTCGCGATCCACGCACGCTGACCGAAGAGTTGATTGCGTTCCTGCGCAACGGGTTCTTGTCGATCATGGCAGCCGACCTGGTGCAGCTGCCGTCGGATCGGATAGCTGCCCTGTCCGAACAGTCGCAGCGGCTCGGTGCTGCTGGTCTCGTGCGTGGCATCGAACAACTCGGCGAGGCGTTGACCGAGATGCGCCACGCTCCCGACCCGCGGGTACTCCTCGACGTGGCCATCGTGAAGCTCACGTCCGATTCGGCAGCCGCCGGTGATGCGGGTGCAGCTGTTGGCGCACTGACCGCCCGAGTGGCGAAGCTCGAGCAGCAGTTGGGGGAGGGCGTTCCCGCTGTTGCCGCAGCGCCGGCCGCCGCCGAAGCGCCGCGCGACGAGTCGACTGGCCGCGCCACACTCGGCGGACGGGCCCGACGGGCGCAGCCCGCCGCGGAGACCACCGAAGCAGCGTCCAATGACCAGGCAGCGCCAGCCCCGGCGGCGGCAGCTGCAGAGCAGCCGGTGCCCACTTCCGAGCCGGCAACGCCAGCCGCGCCGAGTGCTGCTGCAATGAGTCAAGCAATGTGGGATGACACGGTGAAGCCCGGCTTGCGTGGCATGACCCGTGCAGTGTTCTCTCCTGCGACCTACGTCTCGAACACCGACACAGTCCTCACGTTGTCGCTCCCCAATCCGGTCCATCGCGACAAGTGCGAGCAGCATCGAGATGCGGTCGAGAAGGCCCTCACCTCGGCCGTCGGTGGTTCGGTCTCACTCGAACTTGTGCTCGCTGGTGGTGGCGGCGGCGAGTCGTCCAATTCCAGTAGTGGCCCATCCGGCGGTCCCGCCGCAACAGCAGCCCCCGCTCAATCAGCCGAGCCGTCATCCGCAGTGGCGCGGCCCGCGAACGAACCGCCGATGGACCCGGGACACCCCGCTGCGGATCCGCACGCCGATTCGGCAATGGCCGACGACGGCGACGCACCTGTGGAAGACGCCGCTCCTCGGAAGCCGACTGAGTCCCCCCGCCGTGCCGCCGAACGCAAGGCGGCCGAAGCGCACGCGAATGGCACTTCCCTCGAGGCTGACGACGATCTTCCTGCAGTGACCGAGGCCGAGATTCACGTGTTGCCCGAAGACCACGAGGTCGACCTCACTGAACTGGTCGATGCGCCGCCCGAAGCCGTGAAGACGCCGATCGACCGACTCGCTGAAGCGTTCCCCGGCTCCGAGCTCGTGACCGAGTCGTACTGATGGCTTCGACGACGTACACCGCGCCTGTCCAAGCTCTGATCGACGAGTTCGGTCGGTTGCCGGGCATCGGTCCGAAGTCGGCCCAGCGCATTGCCTTTCACTTGCTGAAGGTCCCCGAGGACGATGTGGCGCGGCTGGCTCACGCGATCACCGACGCCAAGGCGCGAGTTCGGTTCTGCGACCGCTGCTTCAACGTCGCCGACGACAACTTGTGTCCGATCTGCAAGGACGACGGGCGCGACAGCCATGTGCTGTGCGTCGTCGAGGAATCGCGTGACGTCGTGGCGATCGAGAAGACCGGCGAGTTCCGCGGGCGCTACCACGTGCTCCTCGGCGCGATGTCGCCGCTGGAAGGTATTGGACCCGAGCAGTTGAAGATTCGCGAGCTCGTTGCTCGACTCGATCCCGAGGAGATCACCGAAGTCATCCTGTGTACGAACCCCAACACTGAGGGCGAAGTCACGGCGATGTATCTCGGACGGCTCCTCAAGCCACTCGGACTCAACGTGACCCGCATTGCAAGCGGACTGCCGGTTGGCGGTGACCTGGAGTACGCCGACGAACTCACGCTCGGTCGCGCCCTTGAGGGCCGTCGCTCGATCAACGAATCACCCTCCTGAGCAGGGCTGCTTTGAGGGGCTGACCTGTCCCGAAAACCAACTGAGGAACCA
>CAXMZV010000597.1:0-3181 GCA_964199985.1 Candidatus Ilumatobacter isfjordensis
TCGGGCTTGCCGGCGCCGGCATCGTCCATTTCGACGCCTCCGAAGAAGAACGCACCGAGCTTGAGATCTTTTGCAGCGACCATGGCGTCTATGTTCCCACGATGGCATCGACGCTCCTGCAACGGGCAACCACCATTCACACTGATGTGACACATCTGCAACAGGACGTCCGCATCCTGGACGGTGTGATCGCCCAGGTCGGACAACTGCTTCCAGCAGACAGCGATGACGACATCGTCGACCTCGACGGCTACGTCTTGCTGCCGTCAGCGGTCGAACCTCATGCCCATCTCGACAAGGCGTTCCTCGCTGAGCGCATCGAGAATCCGACCGGTGATCTGATGGGGGCGATCACAGCGATGGCCGAGAACCGTCATCTGCTGAATGTCGACGAGACGATCGAGCGCGCTGAGCGTGCAGCCCGCCTGATGGCGTTGAACGGCTATCGCGCCGTGCGCAGCCACGCTGACACAACGACAGCGCATGGGCTGCGCAGTATCGAGGCGCTGGCCGAAGTGAAACGCCGGGTCGCCGACTTGATCGACGTCCAGATCGTCGCCCTGTCCGGATGGCCGGTGATGGGCCGGGCGGGTGCTGATCAGCGCGCCTTGCTCGTCGACGCACTCGGCGCTGGCGCAGACCTCGTGGGTGGGTGCCCCCACCTCGAGGGCGGCGACACACTCGGACCAACCGAGTTCTTCCTGCAGACAGCAACCGACCACGGCGTCGATGTGGACCTGCACACGGACGAGACGCTCGATCCGACCGCCCGCGGCCTTGCCGAACTTGCCGAGCTGGTGTCGTCCGGATTCGAGCACCAGGTCACTGCCAGTCACTGCGTGAGCCTGAGCATGCAGCCCCAAGCCGAACAGCAGGCCACTTCAGAAGCCGTTGCCGCTGCCGGCATCGGTGTCATCGCGCTCCCCCACACGAACCTCTTCCTACAAGGCCGGGGACACTCTCCGATGCCGCGGGGCCTGACCGCCGTCGCGGAGCTGCGTGCAGCCGGCGCTCGCGTCGCGGCCGGGGCCGACAACCTGCAAGACCCGTTCAACCCGGTCGGCCGTGCCTGCCCGTTCGAGACCGCCGCCCTGATGATCATGACGGCCCACCTGCTTCCGCACGAGGCGTGGGCGTCGGTGAGCGGTGTTTCTGCCGAGGTCACGGGCGTCGGGGCACAGAAGATCGCGGTCGGCCAGCGGGCTGATCTCGTCGCAGCACGCGCGGCTACAGTTCGCGAAGCGATTGCGTTCGGGCCGACCGACCGCATCGTGTGGCGAAACGGACAGCGTCTCGCCGCATGACTGACCTGACCACCGTCCATCAACAGGGAGTACCGCACTTGTCCGCCACCCGCGAGCATGCGCTCGAATTCAACAATCTGTCCATGGTGTTTCCCGATGGGACTCATGCCCTCGACAACGTGTCGATCGACATCGACCCTGGCGAGTTCGTCACGGTTGTCGGTCCATCCGGCTGTGGCAAGTCGACGCTGCTCCGCATCGCGTCCGGCCTCGAAACGCACACCGGCGGCGAGTGCAACGTCGACCGTGACTCAATCGGCTACGTCTTCCAGGATGCGACACTGTTTCCCTGGCGCACCGTCCGCAAGAACGTCGAACTGATCGCCGAACTCCACGGAGAGAGCTCGACCGCCATGTCGGACCGTGTCGACGAATCGTTGGCACTGGTCAACCTCGACGAGCACGAGGACAAGTACCCCAAGCAACTCTCCGGAGGTATGCGGATGCGCGCCTCGCTGGCCCGTTCGCTCGTGCTGCAACCCGACGTCTTCCTCTTCGATGAACCATTCGGAGCCCTCGACGAGATCAGCCGCGAGCGGCTGAACGACGAACTCCTGTCCTTGTTTAAAACCAAGAACTTCGCTGGGCTGTTCATCACTCACTCGATTGCCGAAGCGGTGTTTCTCTCCACACGGGTCCTCGTCATGTCGGCTCGTCCAGGTCGCATCGTCGCCGACTACGAGGTGCCATTCGAGTACCCGCGGAGCCACGACCTCCGCTACGAACCGGCCTTCGCCGAACTGTCCGGCAAGATCTCCCAGGACCTGCGAGGAGCGCACCCATGACCGCACTCGACAACCCCGAAGCAAGCGCCGAAGCCCTCGCCCAGGCATCGGAGGCCGAGACGCCGAGCCCACCCAGGAAGTCGGCGGGCTTTGCCCGATTTGCCGGACCCGCCGCGGTCTTCGGATTCTTCATCGCCCTCTGGTACTTCACGCATCACGTGCTGATGTCCGAACCGAAGAAGGCACTGGTCCCGGTTCCTCACCGGGTCGTCCAAGATTCGATCCTGACCTGGAACATTGAACGGGGTGCGGGCGGCTCGCGGACCGGCGGCGGCTTGCTCAAGTTGCTCGATGGCTTGTGGTCGTCGGTCCAGGTGGCCGGGCTCGGGCTCGCCATCGCCATCGCACTCGGATTTGTGCTGGCCACATTGATGAGTCAGGCAAGTTGGGTGCAGAACTCGATTTGGCCGTTCCTCATCGCACTGCAGGCCATGCCGATCCTCGCGTTCGTTCCGCTCATCGGAACCGTGATCGGGTTTAACTTCAAGGCACGGGTGATGGTGTGCGTCATCATCGCGATCTTCCCGATTGTCGCGAACACATTGTTCGGTCTGCTCAGTGTCGACAAGGGGTATCACGAGCTGATGTCGCTGAACGGCGCATCGCGTTGGACCCGGCTGTTCAAGCTGCAGTATCCGGCAGCGATGCCGTCGATCTTCACCGGTCTACAGATCTCTGCGGGCCTTTCGGTGGTCGGTGCGGTGGTGGGCGACTTCTTCTTCCGGCAGGGTGAGCCGGGCCTCGGCCGACTGATCAACCTGTATCAGAACTCGACTGAGTACGAGCAGATGTATGGCGCAGTCGTCATGTCGGCCGTCTTGGGTATCGCCGTCTTTGTCATGTTTGGATGGCTCGGCAATCGGGTGGTCGGCAACTGGCACGAGAAGCGCTCCAGCTGACGTCGCACCACTCTTCGTGTGACGATTGCCGTCGGGACGAAACAAGAAGTTCACGCTTCGCAGTTCGGGGCCGCGTTCTCATTCTCGTAGAGTGTGGGTCACCGGCGTGAACGCTCCGGTCAAACACGACACCTCCAGGGGGAGACACCCACACATGCGAAACACTCGCCTGACCAAACTGGCTGCATTCGGT
>CAXMZV010000598.1:0-3170 GCA_964199985.1 Candidatus Ilumatobacter isfjordensis
AGATCACCATCACAGAGGGAGAGCACCGCATCAGTGCAACACTGGCCACCATCCCCGATCTCATATTCGAGACCGAGGCCGCCGCCGACTGACCTCGACGCCCGGCAGCCCAGGTCCTGGCGCGGCCATGCTCATCGTCGTGCCGCTTCGTTGCCATCTCCTCCGCCTTCGCGCGTGCGAGCGACTTCCTCCGCCCATTGAAGCAGCCTTTCGTGCGCGCTCGGGTCGGTTGCCAGGTTCAGATCGAAGATCTCGTGATGGCTCCGCAAGGAGGATTCGTCCAAGTACCACCATCCGATCCGCTCGATCAGGTCCGAAACGGTCTCGGGAAATCTGCGGCCGATCAACTTCGCCGGGTTGCCGCCAACAATCGAGAACGGTGGAACGTCTCGAGTGACGACAGATCCAGCTCCGGCCACGGCGCCATTTCCGATGGTGACTCCCGGGAGCACTATGACCCCGTGGCCAATCCACACATCGTGACCAATGGACACCCTGCGTTGCTGAGCATGGTTCGCCATCTGGCCAGAGAGAAGACGAGAGTTCACGTAGGTCGACAAGTGCTCGGTTGGATGATTCCGCGCATAGATGGCGACCCGTGGTGCAAGTTGGCAATACCGACCAATCCCCAGCGGGCCCACCAAGACGCATTCTCTCCCCACCGTCGACGCGTGTCCGATCGTGACATCGTCGGTGAAGCGGGCCCCATCGTGAACCGCGTTGTTGCCATCAAATGTGGCGCTTTCCCATCCGAGTACGTCCCGGCCAACAGTGACGGTGTTGCGGGTGACGTATCCGGGTCGGGCATCGACGACGCTCCCTATCGCTGACCGAAGGCGACCCTTGATCGTCACGACAGCGGACGCTGAGGATCGTCGTCAGGAGCGGTGAACGGCCGTCCCTCCCCGTCGTCGAACCACGATGCTGCCGCCGAAAGGGGTCCGGGACCACGGTGCACCTTGGGGCGATTGCTCATGGGGGGACCCTAATCACGCCCAGTCGAGGACCTTCGCTGGCATCGCGTCCACCGTCAGGTTTCGGAACGAAGGATTGCCGACGCAATATCGAAATCGAGCGCCGTGTCGATGTCGATGCTGCGCCGGGCGCTCATCTCCACCATGCGGGTCCCGGGGCCGACGAAGCCAGTACCGTCGGAAAGAGCCGTTCCGCGGATGGCGTAGACCGCTCCATTCGGACGGCAGCGGGTCGGATGGTCCTGAGAGCGTCGGGTGAATGCGTCCCAGCCGAACACTGGGTGAAGCTCCACACCATCGCTGCTGTCGAGGGTCCATTCGACGGGGTGATCCGTCCGACACACCGAGACGACCGATCGGCACGACGCCGGGCTCGCCAGGAGCAGGTCGACGCAGCGGTCGACATCGCTCGGAGTGCGCAGCGGAGATGTCGGCTGAAGCAGGACAACCACGTCCGGGCAGCGACGCGTTCGGAAGAGGTCGCGCACCACGTCGATTGTGGCGACCTGATCGCCTGCAAGGTCACCCGGACGGGTCACCATGGTCATCCGTTCTCGGCTGCTACCGGCAAGTAGTTCGGGGTCATCGGTGGTCGCAATGACCTCACCGATCGACGACGACTCCAGTGCGCAGTCAAGTGCGCGGTCGAAGAGCGAGCGACCGTCCAGTAGCCGTCTGTTCTTTCCGGCGAGCCGTTTGGACCCTCGACGGGCGGGCACCACGGCGATGACCTGGGCTGCACTCATCGAACGAGGTCCTCCCAGCGGATCGGCGACCCGGCCTCGACCGCACGACACATGACGAGACCCTCCACGGTCTCCGACACCGGCACACCGGTCGCCGGACGCAAGGCCACGACATCTGCCGGTGACAACACGTGACCGGCGGGCAGATCCAGCGCTGCATGAAAGCTACGACGAACCAGGTCACGAGTCGCCACCTCACTCGGTGCCGGCCGCTTTGCGCCGTCCCCGAGCGCCTGCGAAGTCGTGCGGATGAGGTCGACGTAGTCAGCGAATGCCGCGGGATCGTCAGATGCTGTGTGATCAGGCCCCGGCAAGTTGCGATCAGTGGTGATGTGCCGCTCGATGATCGTGGCACCCAGCGCCACGGCGGCGACTGCACACGTCGGCCCAGCCGTGTGGTCGGACCACCCGACAGGGACTTGGTACCGCTCCGCCATCGCCGGGATCGCCCGAAGGTTTGCCTCTTCCCGTGGAGCCGGGTATGCGCTGACGCAGTGCAGGAGCGAGATCGGGCCGGAAGCAGCCGAGAGCACCTCGACTGCACGGTCGACTTCGTCGAGGCTTGCCATACCGGTGCTGACAATCAGCGGGAGCCCGCGTTCGGCGTGCGCCCTCAGGTAACCGACATTGTCCAGTTCGCCGGACGGGATCTTCAGCACACCCACGCCCAGTGAGACCAGTAAGTCCAAGCTGTCCAGGTCGAACGCAGTTGAGAGAAAGACGAGGCCTCGGTGGCGTGCGTGGTCGATGAGTTCAATCCATGCTCCAGAGTCGAGTTCGAGGCGAGTGAGCATCTCGCGCTGGTCGCCACCGGAGCCTGCCGTCACCTGATACTCAGCTGTGGGTGCCGAGTGAGACGCGACCAGCGCTGCCCTGAAGGTCTGGAACTTGACCGCATCGGCACCAGCGGTCGCCGCGACGTCGATGAGTTGGTGGGCGAGCGCCAGGTCGCCGTTGTGATTGACGCCAGCCTCGGCGATCACAAAGCACGTACGCTCGTCTCCGACCAGCCGATGACCAATCCTGAACACTGTTGGATCGCTGGTCATGAACTGTGCAGCGTACGTCAGTCGAACTGGTCGACGCCTGCCGCATGTTCTCCGCAGAAGTCTCCGCAGAAGGATCGACCAGCGTGGCCCACGGCGGCCTGCGGCGCCCCTCGACGATCGACTCCGGGCGGGCGTTATCGTACGGCGATGGATTTGACCGTTCTGCATGCGGTTGCAGCGACCGAACCACTGGTCCAAGTCGCTGGCCGACCAGAGTCGGATGCCCGTCCATTCGTTCGTATTGCTCCGTGAGAGTTCCGCAGACTCGGGACGACTTTCGTGGGGTCGGTCTCTTGATCGATGCCAAGCGGTTCGGGATCCAACCGGCCGCTGAATGGGCGGTCTGGCAGGACTATGTTCGCACCCGGATGGCCTTCCGTTCGGTCCGCAGCCGAGCAGAG
>CAXMZV010000599.1:0-3168 GCA_964199985.1 Candidatus Ilumatobacter isfjordensis
GGACATCCGGAGCAGGAGCAGGAGCAGGAGCAGGAGCAGGAGCAGGAGCGGATGTGGGCGCTGGCCCCGGTGCAGCAGTGGCCATGACAGGCGGCGGCAGATTCACACTGCGACCGTACCGAGCGCCTGCTCCCGGTCGGTGGTGACTTCTTGGCGGAACGGGGGGGATCCGAACATCCTCCGATGCCTTTTGGAGGGCCGCTGATGACCGCTAGAGGGGCTGGAATCAAGCCTCTGACCTGGTGCAACGTCTGTTCATGGCCTTTCGTGACCGCATCTGCACGAAGCGGCCTCAGCAAGAGATAGGCCAGGTGAGGCCACCTCCGGAAATCTCTCTGTGACGGATGGGCCACTCGTGGGTCCTTCGTAGGGGTATGGAGGATCAGGCGGTTTCGACGGCCGAGGCAGCGGCGTTGCTTGGGGTCAGTGAACAGTTCGTGCGGCATCAGATCAAAGCTGACGCCCTCGTCGGCGTGCAAATGCGCGCAGGATGCTGGCGCATCCCACGAAGCTCACTTCGCCCGAGAGCCGAAGCCGATCCCGGGCGGCCGGACGACGCTTCGAGTCCACCATATGCCCTCCGCCTGGTCGAGCGCCTCGATGCAAACATTTCGGGGATGATCCCGTGCGCGGAGGCGGCAGAGATCGCAGGAGTGGGGGTGAAAGCGATGCTGAACGGTTTGCGCTCGGGCCGGATTCCCGGCGGACGCCTGGTCGGTGGTTGCTGGCTCGTCACCGTCGCCGATCTCGGTCGCTGGTTGGGTGTGACGGGAGCGGTGGCATGACGACAGCGAGGGGACGAGCCGCCCGAGGAACCGGTGTTGTCGAGCAGCGGTCTACCGGCTGGTTCGTACGACGATCGGAGATGGTCGATGGGCATCGCCGTCGATGGTTTGACGGGCCGTTCGAGACACAGCGCGACGCGCTGCGATCGTCGCCTGTGTTGGCATCGCATCGGCAGACCATCGATGCCGGCGAGTGGATCACTGATTGGGCTCGTATGCGAGCGGAGCAGCTTCGTTCGAGAGACCGCTACTCGACAGCCAAGATCGTCGAGCGTCACGTTCGAATCCACCTTGCCTCACCGAGTCATGTCTCGGCGATTGCAGAGGCGCTGAATTCGACGGGACGCACTCATCGTGCCGGCGCCGCCCTCGGTGCGGGTGTGCGACTCGCAACCCGGTATCCGTCATCGGGTCGGAACGCCCGGACGCTCTCACCGAAGACGATCCGGAACATTCTGTCGACGTTGTCGTCTGCGATGAAAACCGCCGTCGACGATGACCTGCCTCGTTCGAATCCAGTTCGTGACGCCGAGATCATCGCTCTTGTGCCAGCCGTCCTCAATGATGCCGAACGCACGGCAACCGCTGCTGCCGCGACTTGCAGGTGGGCCCAGCCATGCTGCTCCAGGTACTGAAGATTCTCGAGCACTTGTCGCGCGTCATCAGCTTGGAAGTTGCGAAAACATGGCGGCGATGAATGTGACAGTTGACACAGAAGTTGACAGCAGCGTAGGTTGACCTCGGTTGTTGATACACGTGGTGATCGAGGGGCAGCCACGTGCGGCGAGTGTCTGGCCCTGACCAGCGATGCAGCTGAACAGACTGAGTTGATCTGAAATCGACGAGTTTGTTGGCGGAGGGGCCAACCATGAATAACTCGTCTGAGCGTCCGAAGAGGTGGCGCCTCCGAGCGGTGGTGTCCAGCGGCGCTGCGTTCGGGTTGATCCTGTCCGTGGTCGCCTCGGTGCCCTCGTCTGCGGAAGTCGACCCATCGTCGGGTGTTCTCGACGACGTGCCCGGGACCACGCCGTCCGAGCTGGGCGACGCCGACTTGACCGAGCTGCAGTACGCCGACCCCGCAGAGAATCTCGCGGTGGTCGCCCCGCCGGAGGCGAACAACGACGGAAGCGCCCGGCTCACGTATCCGCTTCAGGTTCCCGCAGGCCGTGCCGGCGTCCAGCCAGACCTCACCGTGCAGTACGACTCCTCCGGCGGCAACGGCTGGATGGGTGTCGGCTGGGACCTGGCGGTCAGCCAGATCACGGTCGACACCACGTACGGGGCGCCGCGCTTCGACCCCGCCCTGGAGTCGGAGACCTATTCGTTGGACGGCTCCCGCCTGTCGCCCAACGCCATTCGCCCGATCAACGAACTCGACACCCGCAACACGACCGGCATCCGCGCCGATTTCGTCCGCCAGACCGAAGACGAGCATGAACGCATCGTGCGCCACGGCAACACGCCGGCAACGTACGTCTGGCAGGTCACGGACAAGAACGGCACGGACAGTTGGTACGGCGGCTACCCGCAGTACAACGCTGACGGCTCCGTGACGATCGTCGAGGTCGACAGTGCGACGGTCACGTCCATCACGACCGCCAACGTCGGCAGCGGCGATTCTCGTTGGGGCCTGGTCTACGTCGAAGACGTCAGCGGCAACGTCATGCGGGCGACCTGGAATCGATCGACGAGCGCACGTATCGGTCGTTCCGCGACGACGTCCGGGATCTCCTGGTACCCGTCGGTCATCGAGTGGACCGGCACCATCATTGACAACTTGGCGGACCAGCCGGCGTACCGGGCCACGCTCATCCGCGACATTGGTCGTCCGGACCCGAGCGTCGACGCTCGCGGCGGCGTCCCTGTTGTGACCGCTGACGTGCTTGCCGAGGTCCGCTTCGAGTCTCTCGCCTGGGCCGACGACGCGGCGGTTTCCCCCACGGCGACGCTCATCGGTGGCCACCGATTCGTGTACGACGACGAGGGCCCGTACGGCAAGACATTGCTCGCCCGGATCGGACAGTTCGGCACTGACGATGCCGTCTGGGCGTGGCACGATCTCGCCTATTACGACGAGGTCACGGACGGGAGCGGCGCGTACACCGGGTTCGCAGTGGGCGAGCAGTGGGGGTCGGTTCCGGCGACGGCAACCCGCGATGAGCGCGACACCGATGCGGTCAACATCGCAGCGACGTCGGCGCTGGGTTCAGGGTTCCGCGGCGGTGGCGGCGGTGGCGCGTACATCGGGTTCAATCTGCTCGCCCCGAGCAAGATCGGGTCGTTTGGCGGCTCGTTCAACATCGCCGGCGGTCAATCCGGCGACCTCTCTGCCCTCATGGATCTCGACGGCGACCAGCTCCCCGACAAGATCACGCTCGATGAC
>CAXMZV010000600.1:0-3167 GCA_964199985.1 Candidatus Ilumatobacter isfjordensis
GCCGGCGTCGTTGCGGTACCAGTTTCGCAGACCGTCGGTGCTCCAGATCAGGTGCTCGTGTTCGGCATCGAACCATCGTTGTAGTCGAGCATCGGTTGCTCGTGGACTTCGATTGAACGGCCGTCCACCGCGGCAAATGCGGCCAGACACGCACTGATGTGGCGGGCATGGCACTCGGCCTGAAAGATCGCGCTGCCGCCGTGCCCGAGTCCGGTGGTGGGGCCCTGCATGATGAAGAGGTTGGGGAAGTCGGCGACCGTGATGCCGAGGTACGCCATCGGGTCGTCATCGGCCCACAGGTCCGCCAGGTCGATGCCGTCGCGGCCATGAAGGCCCAGTCGACTGGCACCTTGAAACACCTCGAAGCCGTTGGCGAGCACGATGATGTCGTGCTCGCGATGTTGTCCGTCGGCGACGACGCCAGTTGCGTCGAAGTGATCGACCGAGTCGACAACGAGTTCGACATTCGGCTTGCGGACCGTCGAGAACCAGCCGTTGTCGAGCAGGATGCGTTTGCCATACGGCGGGTAGCTCGGCATGCACTTCTCGACAAGGTCCGGACGACCGTCGAGCTCCGCGAGCAGATGGTCGGCCATCTGTTGGCGGTGGCGTTCGTTGGCCCGATTGATCGAGTGCGGGTGTTCCCAGTTCGGATCTTTCCGCAAGAGCGGCAGCAGCCCATCGCCGTAGCGCCAGAGCATGACGAAGCGGAACCACGACGCGTAGAACGGCAAGTGCTCGAAGAGCCATTGCGAGCCCTCGGGGATCGGGTCGTGATAGCGGGGGATCGGTCGCGCCCACTGCGCCGTCCGTTGATACACCGTGAGTTCGGCGACGTCGTCGGCGATCGCCGGGACGATCTGCATCGACGACGCACCCGTTCCGATCACAGCGACACGCTTGCCTGCGATGTCGAGACCGTCCGGCCAGTGCGACGAATGGAAGCAGGGGCCATCGAAGCTGTCGGTGCCGGAAACCGGCGGGGGCTTGGGCACGTTGAGCTGACCGATAGCGCTGACCAGTACCTGATACGAACGCGTCTCGGTGCCGGCCGGGGTGTCGAGTTCGACGTGCCACTCCTGCGCGTCATCATCCCAGCGGGCCCCGGTGAGACCGGTCTCGAACTGCACGTGGCGTGTGATGTCGCACTCGTCGGCGGTCTGTTGGAGGTAGGCCTCGAGGTCCGCCTGCGGCGAGAAGAAACGAGACCAGCGATGTGGCCGTGCGAACGAGAACGAGTACGCATGGTTTGGCGTGTCGACGCCCGCTCCGGGGTAGCGGTTGTCGCGCCACACCCCGCCGACGCTCGACGCACGTTCGACGATGTCGTAGTCGAGACCCATCCGCGCAAGCCGCGCACCCATGATGATGCCGCTCGCGCCGGCACCGACAACGAGGACACTCGGGCGATCTGCGTCGGCGGGCCACTCGACGTCGCGCGATACGAAGCCCATTTCTTCGCGCATCATCGGCGCGTACTCGGCGGTGACGGGCTCGCCGAGACATGCGCTCATCATCTCGACCATCAACTCGTCACCGGGGTCGGAGATCACCGGGGTCGTGTGGTGCTCCGCGATCGCGGCCTCCCAGATCTGCTCGGCGATCTCGTCGGAGAAGCCGGCGTCTTCGGGTGCAACGAGACGGACGTCGCGCTGGGGCAGGTACGGCTCGGTGAGCCATTTGCGATCACCGGTGATCTGAAAGAGGCACATGACCAGCACCCGCAGGTCGGCGTCGCGCACGGCGTCGCTGATCGTCATCTCGCTCGCTTCGGTCATCGCTCACAGCCTGGCCCAGCGGTGCGCCAGACAACGAGTCCGATCTCCCGGGGGCTCAGGTGCCGGGTGTGGACATGGGACGGCCTGCGGTCGCGAGAATGCCGGAAATTTCGCTGGTCGGCATTGGTCGGCGGGGGCGCCAATCAGGTTGGGACTTGAGCCTCTGCCCAGGGGAAACAGGTCGAAATAGCTTGGAAGTATGACAAGTGCGATGACAAAGGCTGCGCACGTCCAGGTGGGGCGTCGGGCATCGGCCGTCTTGGCGTTCCTGTTCGCCATGACCGCGATCATCCTGGTGCCATCATCTCCGGCTTCAGCTGATGGTACCGAGACGCTTGGACCGGCGGCCATCCCCATCGCCCAAGGCACTGGCATCGTCGTGGCCGGCACCGGGCTGTTTGTGCAGCCGTCGTTGTTTGACGTCGTCGTCCCCTCCGATGCCGTCGTCGAGCAGGTCATCCTCTACTGGGAGTCCGGACATCAGGACGGCGATCTGTCCGGCGAGTTCTCCTACGAGACGCTCAACGTGAACGGGAACGAGGTCACCGCCTCCTCTCATGCCGGCGGACCGTCGGTGTTCTTCACAAGGGGCGGTGTCGACGTCATCACCTCGACACACAGGATCGACATCACCAACCTCGGTCTGGTCGGACCCGGAACGTCGACGCTCATCATCGATGGGCTCGACTCCGACGAGATCGACGACGGCGCCGGCGTGGTGGTGATCTACAGCCAGGGCGGTGTGGTCAACGACCTCCAGGTGTTCGACGGCAACGACATCGCCTTCGCCGGTTTCGCTCCACCCCGCGATACCACCGTGCCCCAGATTTACACGTTTGCGCCTGAGAATCGCGATCGGAACGCCGAGATCGGCCTCATGGCGACTTCGACCCACACCACCGACACGCAAGAATCGCCGCCGAGGCCAAGTGCTCTGCTCTACACGGTCGGCGGGGTCACGACCAGGATCAACGACCCGTTCCCCGATACCGAAGGTCGCGAGTTCGACTCCCTCACCATCCCGATCGTCGTTCCCGCGGCGGCCACCGACCTGACAGTGCAGATGTTGTCCGACGACAACGGAACAGCGTTCCTTCCTGCCTCCCTTGTGTGGCTCGTCGGCACACTCGCCCTCGAGGTGCAGCAGTTCGGTTCGCTGGTGGTGAGCAAGGCAATCGCGGTCAACGTCGACTCCACGGCCACGTTCGACATCGATGTCGACTGCACCGATGACACTTTCGACCAGACTCTGACCCTCGCCGGTGGCGCTGAGGCCACCATCGCCGATATCCCCGTCGGCACGACCTGCACGGTCAGCGAGACACCCCCGACCGGGTTCGAACCACCGACCTACACCCCGGCCGCCACCGTCACCATCGACGCCCCCGA
>CAXMZV010000601.1:0-3162 GCA_964199985.1 Candidatus Ilumatobacter isfjordensis
CTCGTCCTTCATGCGCTCGAAGAACACAACGTAACTGTCCACAGTGACGCCGATCGCGACGATGATGCCGGTGATGCCAGCGAGACTGAGCGCGTAGTTGGTTGCACCGGAAACGAACGCCGCCGCGCTGTAGACCGTCATGCCCCAGATGAGCAGACCACCGATGATGACAAGGGCGAGCCAGCGGTAATAGAAGACGAGGAAGATGAGCACGAGCGCCAGACCGATGAGCCCGGAGATGATGGCCGCATTGAGCGATTCGCCGCCAGCGGAAGCTGACACCGTGCGGGTCTCCTGCGGCGTGACTTGGACGGGGAACGCACCACGGTTGAGCACGTCGGAGAGTTGCTCGGCCTCGTCCTGGCTGAAGTTGCCGGTGATCGAGACGTTTCCGTCAAAGACCGGCGTGTTGACGACTGGGGCCGATTGCACGGTGCCATCGAGCACGATCGCGATCTGGCCCGGCCGCGACGCCCCGTTGGTGTCGAGCCCGGTCGACGGGCACGTCGGGAGCTGATTGAAACATTGGGTCGCCAAGGAGTTCCAGGCCGCTTCGCCGTCGCTGCGCAGTTCGACGTTCACGCTGAATCCGCCGAGCTGACCGAGCGACACCGATGCGCTGTCGCGTTCGAAGACCTCGCCACTGGCTTGTGCGGGGCCGACACACGCCACGCTGCCGTCGAGAGTCGGGAGGAACTCTGCGCCCGTCGCCGAGAGCGTCGGCGTGAGCGGCACCGAGTCGTCCGGCTCGGGCTCGGGGGCGGTCCGACGGAACCCGCTCGGCTCGGCGTCGGTCGACTCGCTTGGGTCGGCATCGACGATGACCGTTCCGTCGTCTCCGATGACCCGTCCGTCTTCGGTCAGGATCGGGTCGGTGACCGGAACGGAACAGTCGGTGAAGTTCACGACGGGTCTGAGTTCAACGATGCCGGACACGCTGACGCTGCGCAAGGCCTCTTCTTTGTCTTTCACGCCGGGCAGGTCGACCACGATGTTGGAACCCTGCACGCGCACGTCGGGCTCGGCGACGCCGCTGCGTTCAAGCGAGGACCGGACGAGGTCACGCACGACCAGCAGGTCATCCTCGGTGGCGCCTTCCTCCGGGGCCAGGATGACCGACAGGCCACCCTGCAGGTCAAGACCGAGAATGGGCTGGTTGGCCGTGGCGAGGTTGAACGCCAGGGCACTGACAACGGCGAGGATCGTGCCGATCAGCGAAATCCAGAGGCGACGTTTCATCAGTTGCTGGTGTCGTCGCTCGACACCGCGTCCGCAGCGTCATCGTCGTCATCCGTGTCATCCGTGTCATCAACCGCATCGGCGACGTCGACGATGTCATCGTCGTCGTCATCGTCGTCAGGTGGGACGACGTTCTGAATGGCGGCGCGGGCGATACGGATCTGCACATCGCTCTCGTCGTCGATTTCGAGCCAAAAACGATTTGGGCCGTCCTCGCCAGTGATCTTTCCGAAAATGCCCGATGTCGTCACCACGTCCTGGCCCACTTCGATCGATTGCTGCACGTTCTGCTGGTCTCGCGCCCGCTTGCGTTGCGGCCGGATCATCAGGAAGTACATCGCAGCCAGGATCAGCGGCAGGAAGAGGAACGACAGGATCGAACTGCCCGAACCGCCGTCTGCGCTGGCGAAAAGGGTGCCGGTCAATGAGGTGGCAAATGTGGAGGGCATAACGGCGTGCGATCCTACCGGCGCCAAGGGCCAGAGACCGGGCATGCCTGCTCGCGTGGGTCACTCCCAGACGTCAAGCACCTCGCGCCGCAGCGTGTCGAACGATCCGTCGGTGATCGCTGCACGCATCCGCCGCATCAAGTCGATCGTCCACGCGACGTTGTGGATCGACAGCAGTCGCGATGCGGTCGGCTCACCGACCTGGAGCAAATGCCGGATGTAGCCCCGGCTGTGACGGGCGCAGACTTCGCACGGGCATCGTTCGTCGAGCGGTTCGTCGAGTTCGGCATTGCGGGCGGCCTTGGCTTGGAATCGGCCGGTCGACGTGAGTGCTGTGCCGTGCCGGCCCAGCCGGGTCTGCATCACACAATCGAACTGGTCGACCCCGAGTGCCACCGCCTCGACGAGTGAGGCTGGATCGCCGACTCCCATCAGGTATCGAGGCTGGTCGACTGGGAGGTGCTCGATTGCTGCAGCGAGAGCGGGCAGCATCTCGTCACGCGCCTCCCCGACCGACAATCCGCCGATTCCGTAGCCATCGAAGCCGATGTCGACGGTGCGCTGTGCACTCTCGGCACGCATCGTCGAACTCACGCCACCCTGCACGATGCCGAAGAGTGCCTGATCGGGTCGCGTGTGGGCCGCCTTGGCCCGCTGCGCCCAGGCGTGCGTGCGCTCGACAGCGAGGTGGATGACCTCGGGCGGGCTTGGCAGCGGAGGACAGACGTCGAGCACCATTTGGATGTCCGCGCCCAACTGCTGCTGCACGGCAACGGCGATTTCGGGTGTAAAGCGGTGTGTCGAGCCGTCGTAGGTGCTCTTGAACGTCACACCGTCGTCGTCGACTTTCGGGTCGAGGGAGAAGACCTGGAACCCGCCCGAGTCGGTCAGGGTCACGCCGTCCCACCCGGCGAATGATCCGAGTCCACCGAATCGTTCGATGAGGTCGGCGCCGGGTCGCAGCATCAGGTGGTAGGTGTTGCCGAGCACGATCTCGGCACCAAGTCGGTCGTAGTCGGCAGCGCTCAGGTACTTGATGGCGCCGCGAGTGCCGACCGGCATGAACAGCGGCGTCTCGTAGGTCCCGCGTGCCGTGGCGGCCACTCCGGTTCGGGCTGCGCCGTGCGTGGCGCTGACGTCGAGGCTGACCCTGTGCACCCGGCGAGGCTAGCGATGCCTCGTATGGGACCCTTGCCCCACGCGGATTCGGCTGCGAGACTTGTTGCGTCGACATCAATGGGGGTTGATCATGACGGCATACCTGATCGCTCAGGTGAAGATCCACGATCCGGACGGGTTCCGTGCGTACGAGAAGGGGTTCTTTCCCACGCTCAAACCCTTTGATGGCCGGGTCGTCGTGGCTGACGGAGCGCCCGAGAGTGTGGAAGGCACCTGGCCAGAAGGCCGAACCGTGTTGATCGAGTTCCCCTCCATGGAACAGGCGAGGGCCTGGTACCACTCGCCCGACACGGCG
>CAXMZV010000602.1:0-3158 GCA_964199985.1 Candidatus Ilumatobacter isfjordensis
ATTGCATTTTATAGCTTTAGCCAAAATAGATTAAAATGCACAAACTATTGTTATTGGTTCTTATATTGGTTGTTTTTATTTCTTGTGCGGCACCGAGTCGAATGCCGAGCAGACGCTCGACGAAGAGATCGTCAGGTGACGCGTCGGCGCGACGGCGACGAACCGCCTCTGCGATCTGCAGTGCATTGCCACCGATGATCCGGACGGCCACGGCATCGACAACCCAGTCGATGACACCGATGGTCACCGCAACCGCGGCATCGAGTTGTGGTTCCATTGCCAACTGCTCGTCGGAGCGGACTGCACCCAGGAGCACCTCGGGGTCACCGAAGGCCGCTTGCATCGCTGCCATCGGGTCGGACTGATCCATGTCGAGACCGGTCAGCTTGTCGGAAATCGCTGACGCATCGGGCCGGAACGCGCCGACATGGCGCTGGACGAGCGAGCGCAGGTGCTCGGCGATGTGGGGAATCGACAGCAGTGTGTGCCCGGCCAACTCGTGGGCGATGACCCACAACTGCATTTCGTCGAGCGCGATCTCCCACTCCGCAGCAAATGCATCGATCGTCGGTGGCACGACGACGAGTGCAGGCGTAGCCCGGGGGATGGGCAGGTCGTAGACGCCGAAGGCTCGGCGGGCGAGACCCCCGACCATCGACCCCACGCTCATGCCCATCATTGCTGGGGCCATCATCTTGCTGAGGCCCGCCATCATCTGCGCCATGGGATCCGCCGATGCGTCGGCGCCGCCGTCGTCGGACTGGCCGAGCGAAGTCGCGAGATCATTGAACAGGGGGCGATAGGCGTCGAGGGTCTGTGCCGCCCACTGCTCGGGAGTGGCGACCTCGGGGTCGGCGTCGGCGACAGGGAGTTGCATCACGTCGGCAACATGGAGGCGCGCAATATTGGCGAGTTCGGCGTATTTGATGCGGACGGACGGGTCGATGTTGGCGGTGGGCGCCGGGGCGCCGGCGCCGGTCATCATGCCGCCCATGTCGCCACCGCTTGCCGCAAGGAGCGCGAACTGGCGCGCCGCGTCCCAGTTCAGCGGGCCCTGCCCAGACAGTGCTCTCGACAAGTCGCCGAAGAGCGGCATGCCTGCGAAGGGATTGAAGTCACCCTCACCGCTGCCGTCGCTCGGAGTGATGGAGTCGTCGTTGCCGTCGTCCATGCGTCGAGGATACGGCCGTCCAGGTGGTTCGCTGCCGCGCCGTCAGCCGCCACACCCCAACCGCCACCCCAGGCGCGCAGTATCGTCGTGGATGTGAGTGCACTGATCGACGCCGGAGCAGCCGTGGACGGTGCTGGAGTCGCGCATCCGAGCTCGCACCATGCGGAGCGGCTTGCGGGCTCCTTGACCGTTGTGTTGACCGGCACGACTGGCCCATTACAGCGGCGCGTTGTTGCCGGCCTCGAATCTCTGGGTGACGTCACGGTGTTCGAAACAACCGGCGACATCACTGGACTGGAGGGCGAGACTGCGGACGTCGTGCTCGACATGGCGAGCAGTGATCACGACTGGCTGGCCACCAATCGTGCAAGTGCGACACAGTTCGCATCAACCACGCTGTCGATTGCCGATGAGTTGATCGCCGACCAAGTGGTGTTCGTCTCGTCTGCCATGGTGTACGGGGCGAACGCGAACAATCCATTTCCGCTCACCGAGGAGACGGTGCTCCGTCCTGACAACGAGTTTGTTTTCGCACGGCAACTCGCATCGGCTGAGGAACTCGTGGAACAGTGGCGGCGCAGCCGAAGCGGCCGACGCACCTGCGTGCTCCGTCCAGCAATCTCCCTCGCCGGTGACGGCACCTCACGGCTCGCCGGTGCGCTCGTCTCGGGACTCGGTAAGCGGTTCGCCGAAGACGACCCGCCATCGCAGTACGTGCACCTCGACGACCTCGCTGCGGCCATCGTCATCGCCGTCCGGCGGCGACTCGACGGCGTCTTCAATGTGGCACCTGACGGCTGGATTGCGGGCGAGCGTGTGCGTGCGTTGTCCGGCGAACGTCCGCGTTTGCCGCTCCCGGAGCGAGCGTCCGAGGTGCTCGGCAGCTTGCGCTGGCGATTTCAGCGGGGACCGATTCCTCCGGGTTTGCGGTCGTACACGCACGAGGCGTGGGTCGTGTCGAACGGTCGTTTGGTCGCCGAAGGTTGGCGTCCGACGGTGACGAATGAGCAGGCCTACGTCGAGGGCACAGAAGCGCGCTGGTGGACGATGATTTCCCCGAAGCGTCGCCAGGAACTCGCGCTTGGCGCCGGCGTAGCACTCGTGTCGCTGGTGACGATCGTTGGCGTTGTCCTCGGTCGGTGCTGGTGGCGACGCCGCCAGAAATGAAGCCGAGGATCGTTCCCCGGCGGGTCAGTCGAGGCTGATCGACGCGCCGACGAGCAAGTCGTGGCTGACCGTGAGCCGACCATCGTCGATGCGGGCGACGATCGTGCCCTCGTGATCGACGACGATGGCGTTCTCCGCCAAGTTGAATCGGCTGACGTCTCGCCAGGCGACCGAGTAGGCGAACTGTTCGGTCAGCACGGTGACCCGATCCTCGAGGTCCGGAAGGACGGCGCGATCTTCGGTGTTCCCATCGCTCGGCGTTGAGCGAAAGGCTGCCGATGGAACGTCGGCAATGGCATTCGGGATCGCGGTTGCGGCGGAGAGCATGCTCGTCCGAATCGATTCCGCAGCAGTAACTGCGGTGCTGGCCGCATCTTGCAGCGCTGATGCTGCTGGCACGGTGGTTGCTGAGATGGCGGTCGTGGTGGTGGTCTGTCGAGGGGTCAACGTGATGACCAAGGCAGCGACGAGTGCAACGGCGAGTGTGCCGCCCACGAGCGCCATGACCCGAGCGCTGCTGGTCGGTTCGACCTCAACGACGGGCGCGCCCATTTCGGAGGGATGTCGCCACGTACGTTCGTGTGGGGGGAGCGGTGCACTGTCCACGGGAATGAGACTGTAGTGCGCGGTTTTCACTGGCTGATCGCGGGCCCTGGTCGCGGCGGCCGGTCTGACGGACACGTTGAGTAGGCGACAGGACCGTTGACCAGGCAACGAAGTAGTGCCATCACGCGACGAAGTAGCGTCAAATGTGTTGCGGCGACCTGACGGTCCGAACACGACGACTACGATGATGCCCGTGAAGGCCCCGGCAAACGGC
>CAXMZV010000603.1:0-3157 GCA_964199985.1 Candidatus Ilumatobacter isfjordensis
GCTCGGTCGCGGTTTCCCAGTGCGGTACTCGCTGCCACTCGGGGTAGTTGGCAGCGTGTGCGACCGGGCCGATCACGACCGGATTGTCATCCTCGCTGGTGCCATCTGGTGCGGCATCGTGGGGCAGGTTCGGGATGCCCAGCAGCAGTTCGCGAAGTGCCGCGGACACTTCGTCGTATTCTCCTGCGAGCACGCTCTCCTTGGCACCAAGATCCCTGCTCTCGGTCTGCAACGCCTGCGCGTCGTCGGGCCTGCCATCACGGTGGAGCTGGCCGACCTCTTTGGAGATGCTGTTGACCCGGGCGCGGATGTCGTCGCGTTCGGCTTGGATGTCGCGCAGACGCGTGTCCAGTCGAGCTGCATCACCGACGTCGTCGATGATTGCCGGCCGCTGACGACGAGACAGCGCGGCCTTGACACCCTCGAGGTCCGTGCGCAGGAGTCGTTGATCGATCACGACACGTGACGTTACCGGCCAAGCGCCACCGGCCTCTGCTGCGATTCGCGACCAAGGTTCAGAGGTAGTAGCCGGTGATGTCGATGATGAAGTCGGTGGCGCCCCCCTCGGCGAAGACTTTGACCTGGCGGTCCAGGCCGAGCTTGACGACGCCGGCATTGGCGACCGTCGTCCCACTGCTACTCCAGTTGATCGCCGACGCCGCGTAGTCGGTTGCCGAGCCGGGAGCGATGGCGACGAACCCACCATTCACCGTGTTCGTGATCGTCAGGTTGTAGGTGATGGCCGTCGCTCCGTCGGGCACGAGCCCGACAAAGGTCACCGCTCCGCTCACGATGTCTCGCCCATCGGCGACCGAGACGGGCCGGCTCCCACCGGCGGCGAGAGCACCTTGGAGCGGCAGCGGCGCTCGCGAGTCGTAGGCACGCCTCGGTTCGATTGGGTGCAACGAACCGGCCGTGTCGAATCCAGCAAGCTTTCGCCACTCGCCCGAATCCGACACGCTGCACCAGACACTTCCGGTGTTGGAGAACGGGTCGGTGCTCTCGCCGTAGATCGCACCCGGAAGCGCTTCGACCGGCACAGCGATCGGCGGTACGAATCCGCTGGTGTTGACGAGCAGGCTGCCTTTCGATCCGGTGCCGGCGACGCCGTAGTCGGTGCCGGTGCCGATCACGCCGTACCACCCCTTCCCACGAACACCGGTGCCACGGTTGCTCTTCGACTCACCGATCACACCGATCCCCTCGCCGGTCGTCTTCGCCGAGAGTCCGTGCACTCCGTGTGGTCGGACATCGGTCCCCGACCATCCGGCCAACGCGGCGGGAAACTCTGCAGACTCTCCCGTGGCCGACATCCGGGTTTTGAACAAGAAGCTGATGTCCGCACCTGCGGCGCCGGTGTGGTCGCCGACGGTACGGACGTCGTCTGCGTTGTACGTACCGATCTGCATGTTCGACGCTGCTGCAACAGGCTGCGACTGGCTCAGCGCGACCGCAGTACCGCCCACCGCTGCAGCGGCCGCGGCCTTCATCCAGTTCCTTCGGGTGACGGCTGTATCGACCTCGATGTCGACCGGCGCAGCCTCAGGCCCTGACCGGTCGTGAGCGAGTTCGTCCTGCAACAACTGGACCCGGTCAGCGAGGGCCACGATCTGGGTTCGCAATTCTTCGAGTTCGATCTCGTTCGGCATCTGGACTCCTCCGATTGGTGGGTGTCCAGCTTCGCGAAATCGTGGCCCTCGCGCCATGGGTCATTCGACCCAGGCCAGGAGACCGAGGCGGTACCGTCCGAGATCGAAAGACGACGGGAGCGTCAGGCCTTCGGTTCGCTCGCCGAAGGTGCGGTCGACGCGAACTCGCGCTCGACGTCGGCCGTGGTCAGCGTGTCGCCCTCGGGCTCGCTCGGCCGGCGGTAGTCCTGCTCCTCGCCGTAGCCCTTCGCGAAGCGCTTGAAGAAGATGTAGACGACAATCGTCCACAGGAACATCGAGCCGCCGATCTTCATGATGGCACCGGCCAGCTGCTGATCGACCGTGACGCTCAATCCGAACACGCGGATCGGGACGTCGTATTCCTTGTACACCGCACCGTCGGCGAAGGTGAGCCATGCGGCGGGAAGGGTCGGGATAATCGACTGCAGGAAGAGGTAGATGCACTTGCCGAGCGGGCCGAGTTGCAGTTCCTTGAAGGGTCCGACCACCGGCATCCACATCAGCAGCGAGAACAACACCACGACGCCGTGCAACCCGTAGTGGAGCGGACCGTTGTCGAGTGAGCTGTTGACCACGAGCGGGACGTGAGTGATCATCACGACGACGTTGAACAGCACTCCGGCAACAACGGGCTTCGTGAAGAACTTCAACGCGCTGTACAGGCGACCGTCACCAATGAGGATGCGCAACAACCACGGCGGGGTCGCGAGGAGCGCGAGCGGCGGCAGGAAATAGCTGAGCATCATGTGCTGCAACATGTGCGCCGAGTACAGGTACTCCTCGGAGATGTCGTGTATCGGCCAATCGCTGGCCACCCACAACATCGCCATGGCGCCGACGAATGCGTAGATGTTCTTGCGGGTGACCGCTTGCTCGCCGAGCGGCACTGCCTTCGGTCCAAGCACCTTGATCGTGTAGACGAACGCTCCGGTGAGGAAGCCCACGAGGATCCACACCTCGGGATGCCACTGAAAGCGCCACGGATCAGCCGAAATCGCGGAGTCAGCAGCCTGCGCAAGCATCTTCACACCCTACGAGAGGGAGCCTGAGGCGCCCAGTCGAGTGACCATGCCCTCGGTCACCATCAGCCAGCGAAGAACTGGAACGTTGACAGCATCGCGACGTAGATGACCACTGCCAGTCCGAGTCCGATGTAGAAGAGCCGCCCAAAGATCTTCGCATCGAACCTGATGTGCATGAAGTACCAGACCACCGTGAAGAACTTCACGATCATCAGGCCCAACAGCACCGGCAGGAAGAACGGCCCGACGTCGAGGTAGCTGACGGCCACCTCGACCGCGGTGATGGCCGCGAGGGCGAAGAAGATCCCGACGAACTGTTTGTCGGTCGGACCGTGATGATTGTCGTGTGCCGCGTCGTCGGTGGTGGTGGTCTCGAGTGTGTCAGTCATGTGATCAAGCCGGAATCAAGTAGACGAGGGTGAAGATGATGATCCAAACGATGTCGACGAAGTGCCAGTAGAGGCC
>CAXMZV010000604.1:0-3155 GCA_964199985.1 Candidatus Ilumatobacter isfjordensis
GCCGAGCATCGACCACATCCCGACACGTCGCGCCGACGCACTCGAACGGTACGGGGACTATCTCGACGAGCTCGCCGTCAATTCCTAGACACGACCAGATCATCCAGTGGCGCGGCACTCAGGCGACGTCGAGGATCACCTTGCTGGCCTGGCCGGTGAGGAGTGCGTCGAAGGCCTCCTCGAAGCGTTCGAGCGGGAAGTGACCACTGATGATCGGGTCGATCTCCAGACCCGAGTTGAGCATCGCCACTGCCTTGTACCAGGTGTCGAACATCTCGCGGCCGTAGATCCCCTTGATCGTCAGCCCCTTGAGAATCGCCTGGTTCAGATCGATCTCGGCGGGGTGATCGAACAGGCCGAGCAACGCCACCTTGGCCCCGTGATTCGTGTGATGGAGGATGTCGGCGACGGCATGCGGGCTCCCCGACATTTCGAGGGCGATGTCGAACCCTTCCTGCATGTCGAGGTCGTCCATGACCGCCCGCACCGAGGCGTCGCCCGCCGCGACCGCGCGCGTGGCGCCCATCTGCACGGCGGTGCTCAGGCGGCCCTCCTGCACGTCGGTGATCACGATGTGACGTGCCCCGGCATGTCGGCACACCGCGCATGCCATCTGACCGATCGGTCCCGCACCGGTGATCAACACGTCCTCCCCCACGAGGTCAAACGAGAGCGCTGTGTGTACGGCGTTGCCGAGCGGATCAAGAATGGCTGCGATGCGATCCGGTACCGAGTCGGGAATGGCATAGGCATTGCGCGCTGGTATGACGACGTAGTCGGCGAACCCACCGTCGCATTGGATGCCCACGCTGATCGTCGACCGGCAGAGATGCCCGTCGCCTGCGCGGCAGTTCCGGCAGTGGCCGCAAACGATGTGGCCTTCGCCGGCGACGCGGGTGCCCGGTTCGATGTCATCGACCTCTGCACCAACCGCTTCGACGACTCCGACGAACTCGTGGCCGACGACGACGGGCAACTGCATCGTCTCCTGAGCCCACTCGTTCCACTCGTAGATGTGCAAGTCGGTCCCACAGATCGCGGCGTGAGTGACCTTGATGAGCACGTCGGCATGGCCCGGAACCGGCTTCGGCACGTCGGTGAGTTCGAGCCCGCGCTCCGGCTTGGCCTTGACGAGCGCGCGCATCAGCCCGCGCCGATGATTCCGAGATCACGGCCGACAACGGTGAACGCTTCGACGGCACGATCGATGTCGGCCTCGGAATGCGCCGCGTTCATCTGCGTGCGAATTCGCGCGGTTCCCGGCGGCACGACCGGGAACGAGAACGCGGTCACGTAGATCGCGTGCTCGAGGAGTTGCGCGGCCATGTCACCGGCGAGCGCGGCGTCACCAATCATCACCGGGATGATCGCGTGACCCTCGCCGGACAACGTGAACCCTGCTGTTGTCATCGCGGCACGGAACCGCGCGGCGTTCGCCTCCAGTTGCGCGCGCAGATCGTCACCGTCGGCGACGAGCCGGAGCGCCTGCCGTGCGCCGCCGATCAACGCCGGCGCGAGGGCGTTGGAGAACAGGTACGGCCGGGCACGTTGGCGCAACAGGTCCACGATGTTCTGCCGGGCCGCGACAAAACCGCCCATGCCGCCGCCAACGGCCTTGCCGAGTGTGCTCGTCACGATGTCGACGCGATCGACGACTCCGTGCAGCGCGGGCGTACCTTTCCCGCCCGGTCCGATGAACCCGGTGGCGTGGCAGTCGTCGACCATCACCAGCGCATCGTGTTCGTCGGCGAGCCGGCAGATGCCCGCAACATCGGCGATGTAGCCGTCCATCGAGAACACGCCGTCGGTGACGATCAGGACGTGGCGGGCGCCGTCGGCGCGGGCAGAGCGGAGTTGGGTGTCGAGATCGTCGAGATCGCGGGTCTCGAAGCGGTAGCGACGTGCCTTGCACAGCCGGATGCCGTCGATGATCGAGGCATGGTTCAGCGAGTCCGAGATGATGGCGTCCTCCGCACCGAGCAGGGGTTCGAAGACCGCGCCATTGGCATCAAAGCAGGCCGCGAAGGTGATCGAGTCGTCCGTGCCGAGAAACGTCGCGATCTCGCGCTCGAGCGCGTGGTGCAGGTCGGTCGTCCCGCAGATGAAGCGCACCGATGCCATGCCGTAGCCGTGGCTGTGCATGGCATCGTTTGCGGCAGCAGCGAGCGACGGATCATCGGCGAGGCCGAGATAGTTGTTCGCACAGAAGTTGAGCACCTCGGCGCCGTCCGCAACCGTGATCGTCCCACCCTGCGGCGACACGATCGGGCGCTCGGCCTTCCACAGTCCATCGGCGCGGATTGATTTGAGTGTCTCGTCGACCTGTTCGTAGAACGCACTTCGACCCATGATGAGGAGCGTATGTGATCGGAGGACGCGCAACGGCCGGACCCGTCAAACGAGCCCGGCCGCTGTGGTCAATCCCTCAAGAAGAGAGATGGGTCTGAGTGGTGATCAGATCGTCCGAGACCAAGGCGCGAGGCGAGGACGTTGAGCTTGCTCAATGAGCCGCTCGGCTGACGCAGCGAGACGGCGATCTGGCGCCAATCAGTCGAGGCGTTCGATGATGGTTGCGTTGGCCATGCCGCCGCCTTCGCACATCACCTGGAGGCCGTACTTGCCGCCGGTGCGCTCGAGCTCATTGAGGAGCGTCGCCATCAGCTTGGTGCCGGATGCGCCGAGCGGGTGGCCGAGGGCGATGGCGCCACCGTTGACGTTGACCTTGCTCATGTCTGCGCCGGTCTCCTTTTGCCAGGCGAGGACGACCGAGGCGAATGCTTCGTTGACTTCGAACAGGTCGATGTCGTCGATGCTGAGGCCGCTCTTCTCGAGGATCTTCTTCGTGGCCGGGATCGGGCCCTTGAGCATGGTGACCGGGTCGGTGCCGGCGAGGGCGAAGCTGTGGAACTTGGCGCGGGGCTTCATGCCGAGCTCAGCAGCCTTCTCGGCGCTCATAATGAGCACGGCGGAGGCGCCGTCGGCGATCTGTGACGAGTTGCCGGCGGTGATCTTGCCGTCTTCCTTGAACGCCGGCTTGAGCTTGGCGAGGCCCTCGGCGGTGGAGCCGTCGCGGATGCCTTCGTCGTTCTTCACTTCGACCTGTTCGCCGTCAAGGTCAATCGTGACCGGAACGATCTCGTTCTCGAAGCGGCCTT
>CAXMZV010000605.1:0-3149 GCA_964199985.1 Candidatus Ilumatobacter isfjordensis
GTCGAGTTCGTGGCCAAGGGGTTGCCGCCGAGGCCCTCGACATCGTGACCAGGTGGGCCTTCGACGAGCACGAGATCGTGCGAGCACATCTCGTCACCCACCTCGACAACCCGGCGTCGCAACGGGTCGCCCAACGATGCGGTTACCAGCGAGAAGGAGTGCTGCGAGCGTGGGAGCCGATCAAAGACGACCAGCCCGACCTCGTGATGTGGAGCCGTCTCGCTTCCGATCCCGCACCCGCCTTATCCCGCTCGTAAGGCGACGCTCTGCTACCCGAGCGCGAGCCGCTCGGAAATGTTCAACGGCTCCCAGGTTTCAACCCACTCGGTATCGGCACGTCCGATCGGGCCACCCCGCTCAGATCACTCGACAGGGCCGCCCGTCCAACAACGAGTGGGCGGGTCGCTCATCGTTGCCGGTTCTTTCTCGGGCCGGTCGTGGCTGGCGGTCTGCCGATATGCGTGGTTCTGGAGTTGATTCTCTTCACTGCGACAGCGCTTCCGGATCGGGGCCGGGAGCTGAATACCCAACTCACCGGGCCTGGGGTTTCAAGCGGTAGAGCAGAGCTGCCCGGAGCAGGCCGGAGCCGAGTGCGGTCGGCGACTGGGGATCAGAGTTCGGAACCCTCGGAGCCAAGGTCGATGTCGACGCCCAGGCCCGTCGCGCCTGCCCAGAGGTCGCTCGATGAGCGCGACGGGCCAGGCCCTCCTCGCTGCTGAGGTGATCTCGGGTCGTCTCCGTTCAGGAGTAGCCCTCCGCCTCGTAGAACGACTTGAGTTGGCCCTCGAAACGGGCTGGAGCGTCGAGCCAAGGAAGGTGACCGCACTCTGGCCAGAACTCGACCGTCGCGTTGGGGTAGCGCTCGACGACGAGTTGCGTGTGTTCACCGTAGATGTCGTTCTCACCGAACATGACAAAAAAGGGAAACGCGGCCTGGGGTAGAACCGAGTCGAGGAAGTCGGTTGGCAGTGACACCGCGGCGGCCCGAGTCGCGAACGTCGTCTGCTGCCCGATTCCGTCGAGCACCGACCTACTTGCAGGTAGCGCCCGCTCGGGATCCTGGTAGTTCAACCACACCTGCGCGTACATCTTCTGCAGGCTCCGCTGACCGAGGCGCGGGATGCGGCCAAGCACTGAACGCAGACCCATCATCGCAAACGCCCCCGAGCTGCACCGCTTCTTGCTGTACGCCATGACGTCACGTTCCATCGCCACCCAATCGTCACCTACACCGGGCGTCGGACTGCACAAGAAGAGGCTCGCAACGGAGCTGAGGTGCGAGGTTGCGTAAAGCTGCGCGAGCATCCCGCCCCACGAATGCCCAACCAGGTGGAGCTGCTCAACGCCCAGATGCTCACGCAGCGTCTCGAGGTCCGCTACGTGAGCCTCGGTGCTGTAGTCCCCGTTGGTAACTGCGGAGCCGCCCGTACCCCGCTGGTCGTAACTGACCACCCGCCGTCCTGGCACGAGTTTGGCGATCTCTTCGAGGTAGTCCGGCATCCCCGGGCCCCCTGACAAGAAAACGATCGGCGCTCCGTCTCCTCCGGAATCCCGGACCGACAGTTGGGCACCCTTGGTTTGCACGAAGACAGACATGATGTCGCCGAACCTACCCGGCCCCTTGTTGACCAGCTACGGCGTACTTCGCCGAGCTCCCAACGAGGCCGCCGCGCTCAGATCACCGCCGCCACTCGGCACTCCACACTGCGCGAGATCGGCACGTATTCGCTCGTTCGCCTGCCCGGGAATATTCAGCCGACGGAGAGGCTCTGATTCGCACGGGCTACATCTAGAGATTGATCACGCATACCTCAGGGTCGGTAGTCCTCGAACTCCCAGTATCCGAGCCGCGACAGTTTTGTTGCCAGCTCGGGCCAGGTGTCGGCTTCGAAGGAAGCAACTCGTCGTTGCAGGAATGACAACAGGCTCTGCCAATGAAAGCCATCGACCATCAGTGTGTGTCAACCGTCAACGACGCCTTCGGTCTGGACGCGCTGCGCGACCCACTCGATATCGCAGACGGTCACGTCGAACGACTCCTCGCCCGGTCCTCCACTGGGACCGATCTGCAGGCGAATGCCAACAGTCCAACCGGCTGCTTCGGGCCGCCAAGTGGGGAGATGTTCAACGTTGTCGCCGGTTACCGACCGGATCTCTGCTCTCATCTCCTACGACCGTACGCCGTGGCCGACGTCCGAGGTGAGGAGTCCCACAATGGCTCAGCGACGGCCGGCCTGACTCGACCCGGGCCTTGCGATCGATCCACGCATATCGACACTCACCCCTCGCCAGTGAGATCCGCCCATAGCGGCACATAGGATCTGTTGGACCCGCTCGGAGACGTGCGTGTCCGCCACTCGTAAGCCAGTTCGAGGAGTGCCTCGGATGAATCCCGGAGTGGATCTGCGGCTCGGTGGTCAGGCGGCAGACAAACGGCGGATGCTGGCGCGGCTGACTCCGGCGGCAAGTAACTCCTGAACGACAATGGCCAAGCAGGCGTTGGCGGCGCCGGGCAACGCTTCTCCCTTCCAGTCAGATCCGAGTCCGGCGCCGCGCTCGATCATGATTGGATCGCTCACATAGTTCGGCCCGATCATGTCGAACTGATAAACGAGTTCCAACTCGTCGTCCGTCTCGATCTCGCGACCGAAACACGTCAACGCCATGATTCGAGGCGCTGCTGCGTGAATCGCGTTGGCGATCAGATCGTGCTCGTCCTCTGCGCCCTCGATGCCGACTGCGAAATCCGGATAGACGCCGGGATGGTGGGGTTCGTCGAGGTCGTCGAGCGGTCCGAGAACGTTCGAGGCAATGTCGAGCGAGTGGGCAGGCATCACGACCTCGCGTCCGGTCGCGATGAGACTGTCCACATTCACCACATCGGGAATGATGGCCAACAGCGGGTCGGTGAACTTCGCGACGTCTGCGTGATAAAGCGATGCGCGCAAGTAGACCTGCTTCGAGCGAAGTCGGAACGAGCTCACGAACCCATCACCGTCAACTCCTATATAGCCCCTCCACGCCGCGCTGCGATCCGGTCCGCGCTTCATTCGCAACGCACCGTTGTAGCGCAGCCGGTGCGGATCCGACCGTTGTGATCCAACAGGCGGGTCGAACAACTCAAAGCCTGTGTCGCGGAGCGCCGCCAA
>CAXMZV010000606.1:0-3148 GCA_964199985.1 Candidatus Ilumatobacter isfjordensis
CCCGATGTGATCGTGGCAGCACCGCCACCTTCGATCGCACAGGCAAAGGAGCCCCCGAAACCTTCCAACACGTTGTTGGTCAACGTCGCGTTGGCCGGAGCACCGAACGTGGCGACGAGGATCCCCGACGCGGTACCCGCCGGGGAGATGTTCTCGGCGAACGTGGAGTTGGTGACCGTCAACTGGCCGTCGGTGTGGAAGATGCCACCGCCATGCCACGCTGTCGACGTGTTGCCGCTGAAGGTGCTGTTGACGATGGTCGAGTTGGCCAACGATCGCAGACCGCCGGCGACGTCGCCGCCGACGTTGCCCGTGACCGTGCTTCCGGTGATGTTGATCGTCGAGTTGAAGAACCCGTAGATACCGCCACCCGGTTGGTTGACCGCGGTGTTGTTGCTGACCGTGCTGTTGGTCAGATTCAACACCGAACCGTCGCCGTTGTAGATACCGCCGCCTCCGAGGTCGAAGCCCGCCGGGCCTCCGCTGTTCTCGGTGTTGTCGGTGACCACCACACTGTCGAGACTGAGGTCGCCGTAGTTGAGGATGCCGCCACCCTGCGGTGCTGCGACACCGTCGCGGATGACGAGGTCGTTCATCGCGACCGCAGCGCCCGTTTGGACTTGGATCACGCGTGATGCGGTACCCGCACTGATCGTCACCGGGGCCGCCGCCGAGCCATCGACCGTGACCGAGCTGTCGATCGTGAGCTGCCCCGATGTCAACGCCAGCGTTCCACCGGCGAGGCCGGGGTCGAAGGTGATCGTGCCACCGTCGGCGATCAGCGCAAGCGCTTCACGCAACGAACCGGCGCCGCTGTCGTCGAGGTTGGTGACGACGAGTGCGGTCGGTGGTGGAACCGGCGCGCGCTCGACGAAATCGACCAGGTAGGTGCCGCCTGCCTGGTACGGCAGGTCGAAGCCGTAGCCCCACACGTCGTCGAGACCGAGACCGTCGTTCGGCGCACCGGCCGGCTGGTCGGCGCTGCGAACGAAGTCGGTGACCGGAATCGACACCTGCTGCCAACCGGCAACGCTGTCGGTGAACGTCGTGTCGAACCGCTCGGCTGTGTCAGGCCCTTGGTACACCCGGACGTAGTCGACCAGATATTCCTGCGGGTAGGTGTTGGCCGGATCGGGTGTGCCACCGAAGTTGCCGCCGATGGCGAAGTTCAGCAGCAAGAAGAACGGCTTTTCGAACACCCATGGGCCGGACACGTCGGCCGGCGTGGCCTGGTGATATTGAATGCCATCGACGTACCAGGTGATCAGGTTCGGCTCCCACTCGACGGTGAAGGTGTGGAACTCCTGATCCACCCGCTCGCCGAAGTCGTAGATGCCGCTGAAGCTGCCGCCACCGTTGTAGCCGGGGCCATGGATCGTGCCGAAGATCTCATCAGGGAGACGGCTGACGTACTCCATGATGTCGATCTCGCCGGCGCCCGGCCACGGGTTGTACGTGATGTCAGTGCCGAGGCTCCAGAATGCCGGCCACAGGCCGTCACCACCGGTGGGAACGGCCAACCTCGACTCGATCCGTCCGTACGCGAACTCGGCCTTGTTCTGGGTGATCAGACGGGCCGATTCATACTCACACGGGCCGTAGTAGCACTCCTGGCCAGAGTCGGCCTCGTCGAGCGTGATCACCAGGTTGCCGTTGCCGTCGGTCGCCGAGTTGTCGGTGTCGTCGGTGTAGTACTGCAACTCTTCGTTCCCCCAACCGTTCTTGCCGTCGGGTGTCGTGTCGCCGATCTCGTACGCCCAATTCGCCGGGTCCGGCGGAGCACCTGCGGCACCGTCGAATTCGTCGGCCCACGCCAACGACCATCCTGATGGACCGGGATCAGCGGCCCGATTGTCTTTCAGGTTGACCGTGATGTCTTCGCCGCTCCCGGTCCCGTTGAACCAGAAGTCGAGGCTCTCGGTTCCGGTCCAGTCTTGACCGATCGGGAAGTCCCGAACCAGTGCGGCAGCGGTGACGGTCTCGCCGTCCTTGATCAGGTTCTCGGTCGCCTTGGTCGTCTCGTCCCATGCCTTGCGATACCGGGAAATCGCCTTGTCGAGCTTGCCGTCGGCGAGATCGTCGGCCGCTTTGGCTATCTCCGAGATCGCCTTGTCGATCTTGTTCTGCTCGGAGCCATTGCGTTCGGCGATGTCGATGGCGTTCTGTGCCAACGTCGCGCTCAGCCCAACGAGGTCATCGATTGCAGCTTGCGCCGCAGCGGCTTCGGGCTCGCCGTCCTTGACGATCTTGCCGAGTTCCTGCACCGCTTGGCGGATCCGGTCATAGGCCTTCTTGCCATGCTGCGGATCGAGGAAGGAGCCATCGACCCAGTTCTGAGAGTTGAGGGCGTCATCGAGTCGGTCGATCGCCTTCTCGATGCGCTTGGTGACCTTCTTGCTGCTCGCCGGGAGCAGAGCTGCGAGGTCGTCGCTGATGCCCTGGATCTGCGCGTCATACGCAGGTCCGGCCTGGGGCACCGAGGCCGCGAGCACGTTCTCGACCGGATCCTGGCCGGGCCGCTCGTCGGCGTCACCGACAGCGACGCGCTGAGCCTTGAAGTCAACAAGGCCGTCGCTCTCCCACAGGAACGCACCCTGCTCGAAGTCGTCGAGCAGGTCAGGGTCGAACGGATCATTGTCGACAATCAGCACCGAACCCTGGAACAGGGCGCCGCGCTCGACATCAACCGGGTTGGTCAGCCGGATGACGATCTGCTTGTCACCTTCGAACTTGGTGTCATCGAATGTCTCGACGGGGAAGAACAACTCGTTGGCCCCGCCGCTGAGGAACGTGACCGTGCCACTGGTCGGCGTGTACTCCTCGCCGGCGATCGCGTTCGAGCGTTCGGTTGCGAAGTCGATGCTGACCTGGGCGGGATCCTGCGGACCCATCGGCCGGTTGAGCTTGACGCCCACCTGGCCGGTCGTGCCTTCGTCGATGAACGTGTTGTTGATCGAGAACTGCGCGGCCAACGCTGGCGGTGCGGCGACGCCGTACAGCGCCACCTGGTCGAAGTAGAACGTCTGAGGACCGTTGGTGCCGAGCGCACCAAAGGCGTACCCATGCATCTCGAACAGGCCGAGCCCATCGTTCGGGGCGCCGTTGCCGATCTCCTTGCGAGTGAACGAGCTGAACGGCAGCTCGTACA
>CAXMZV010000607.1:0-3131 GCA_964199985.1 Candidatus Ilumatobacter isfjordensis
GCGCACTGGTGAACGCCTGGCGTGGCTTGCCGACGCGTGACTTGCCGCTCTCGGCGTGCGTGATCAGCACCATGGTGCAGAGGCCCGCGGCGATTGCCGCGGCCGCGTGCCGAACGTGGATCATGAACGAGCAACCCCCGACCGACGTACCGTCGACCCAGCGCGGTTCCAGACCCAAGTAGTGCGCAACATCGGTTGGTCGTTCGCCCGCCGTGGCGAAGCCGTCGATGTCCTTGATGGTCAGGCCGGCATCGGCCAACGCATTGAACGCGGCATCGGCATGGAGCTGCAGCTCGCTCGTGTCGGTGATGACACCCATCTGCGTGGTCTCGGCAGCGCCGACGACGGCGAGTGTGGGGCCACTCATGATTCTGTTCCGTCACTGATCGGCTGGAAGAACGGCAGGGTGATCTCGTCAGAGAACGCCTCGAACACCACCTCGACGGGCATGTCGAGGACGAGCGCTTCGGGTGTCTGGTCGCAGTTGACGATGTTCGACATCATCCGCACGCCTTCCTCGAGTTGCACGACGGCAATCGAGTACGGGCTGGCGATTCTGGGGTGGCCGGTGTGGTTGATCAGGTAGCTGTACAGCGTTCCGCGACCCGATGCCTGCTCGACGGCCACGTCGTGACTGCTGCACGCGGGACAGAACGGGCGAGGCGGAAAGTACGACTTGCTGCATGTGTTGCATCGTTGGATGAGCAGTTGGCCGTTGCGTGTGCCCTCCCAGAAGTGCTGTGTCTCAGGTGTGGGCCGCGGCAAGGGCCGCTTCGTTCGGTCGACCGTCGGCGTCATCGTCGAAGTTTCGCATTCGCACCCTCGTCGTCAGCGACTCGGGGAAGTTTCCGGGGTCGCGGGCTGTTGTGTGGTGCATGGCCCAGACCCAGCAGGAACGGAACAAGGCGAACGTCGTCGAGTTCTACGACATGATGTTCAACCAGAATCGGCCCGCCGAGGCGATCGAACGTTTCGCCGGCGCTGAGTACCGCCAGCACAACGCTCACGTCGGCGACGGCAAGCAGGCATTCATCGACTACTTCGATCGGATGGCCGTTGAGTACCCGGGCAAGCGAGTCGACTTCAAGCGCGTCCTCGCGGACGGCGAGTTCGTCGTGCTCCACTGCCACCAGGTCTGGCCGGACGAGGAATACGCCGGGATCGACATCTTTCGCCTCGACAACGACGGGAAGGTCATCGAGCACTGGGATGCGCTGCAAGTGATCCCCGCAGTGTCAGCCAACGACAACGGCATGTTCTAGTTGTACTCGGCCGTCAGGTCGCTGACATACCGGAACGATGTCGGCCAGCTATCCGTTCAGTCGCTGAGTGATGCGAGGAACCCTTCGACGATCGCCCAGAACGGCTGGCGTTGCCCGACCGTGTCGTGGACCAGGTGATTTGCACCTGACAACGTGGAGGTCTCGGCGTGTGGGCTGTGGAGCAGCATCTTCGCCAGGTCCTCCGGCTGGGTGACGGCGTCGGGAGAAGCCGGGTCAGCGGCCACCACGGCGGCCGGCACCGGAAGTGGCCGGTCGGGGTCGAACACCACCGTCAATGACCCGTCGAGCACTCGATCGAGCACTGAAGCGTCAACGGCAAGCATGCTTGCGGCCATCGTGGCCACGCCGTCATCATGGAGCAATTCACCCAGAAGTCCCCCACTGGCCCCCGGCGAGGCAGCGACGACCGCAATCACGTCCTCGAGCGACATCCCGGCCGCCTGCATCTGCGGGATCGCTTCGCGCATCAGGGCGAACACGTCCATCAGCGAGTTGCGCTCGGCAGCCTCGGCATTCGGATCGGGCATCGCCAGCGGAGCATCCTCCAAAACGACACCACGAACCAGCTCGGAGCGAGTCTGCGCCAGCCCCGCCGCGGTCGCCCCGCCGAGCGAATGCCCGATCACGATGCACGGCACCCCGGCGACCTGTTCGCACACGGCGGCAGCGTCAGACACGTAGTCGGTGAGCTGATAGGCGCCAGCGGCACGATCGGACTCGCCATGGCCTCGGAAATCGAGCCGCAGCACGCGGTAGTTGTCGACCAGACGCGGCACCATCCAATCCCAGGTCTGTGAGCTTCCGAGAATGCCGTGCAGGAGCAATATCGGCGCGGCATCGTCGGCACCATCGACCACCACGTTGAGCTCGATATCTCCGTTCCGAATTCGCATGTGCGGACCCTAGGTCACGGCATCAGCGCAACACGCAGGAAGGAATTCGCCGCGGGCAAGGAACTCGACGCCGAGACCTTTAGCTGCGGCCGGTTGCCCAGCCCCACACCCGTTCGGTGTATGCGGGATCGCTGGCCAGTTGCACGTCGTCGAGTTGCAGGATCGGGGCGACCAGCCTGCCTGACGACAGCAGCCAGGCGCCGTCGGAACGGAGCAGATCGTCGACGGTGATCAGCTCATAGGACACTGACACGCCCTCAGCGGCGGCATGTTCGAATACGACCGCCTGGGTGATCGAGGCGAGGATGCCTGTGCCGTCGATGGGCGTGGTGGCGAGACGATCACCGGTGCGCCACAACAACGCCGCCCGGGGCCCCTCGAGGGCGAACCCGTCGGACGAGATGAACAAGGCATCGTCGACGCCTCGGCGCTTTGCCTCGCGCCCGGCTGCGACGTTGATCGCATACGACAGCGTCTTGATGCCTCCGAGCAGCCACGAGACCTCGGTGAACATGTCGGCGGCGTGACCGCGATCGAGTGTTGTCACCGAGATCCCAGCGCGTCCCGCCAGCGCCGACTCGTGGATCGGAGCGATCGTGAGCAGACCGGTCACAGGGTCACCCGGCGCTGCCTCACGGCCCCGGGTCAGCATCACCCGCAGCACGGCTTCGCCGGGCTGAGTCCATGCCGCCGCTGCGGCAGCCACCAGGGACCGCCAGGCCTCGCTGTCGAAGGGGATGTCGAGCCCGGCTGCAGATCGAGCGAACCGATCGAGGTGAGTCTCGAGGTGATCGATGAGTGAGGCTCCGTCGGGATCGGTGACGACCCGGGTCGCGTCGAAACAGCCGTCACCTCGGGTCAGCCCCAAGTCGTCGGCGCACAGCACCGGTCGATCGGGATCGTTGACGACTCCGTAGCCGAGCACTGCGACGAGCTGTTGAACCTCTGATTTGGC
>CAXMZV010000608.1:0-3126 GCA_964199985.1 Candidatus Ilumatobacter isfjordensis
GTTCCTGAACAACGAAGACGTCGACGTGATGCAGCGCAAGAACTTTGCTGCCACCGGCTCCTTCATCGCCGAGGACCGACCACGTGTTCTCGACTTCATTGGCGTGGAGAGCCAGTTGATGTTCAACACGTTCCACAACTCACGCCTGTTCGAGTGGGAGCACCAACCCGACCTCGACCTCGCCTACGGCGCGGCCAGCGCGCACAACCGAGGGATGACCGAGTTCTGTTCAGTCGACAACCGACTCCTCGCTACGTGTTACGTCCCGCTCGCCGATTTCGACCGCTCCGCGGCCATGGCCGCCGAGGCGATCGGCATGGGTGCCGCAGCGCTGCTGATCGCATCGGGATGCCCGAGCGGCCACTCGCCTTCGCACCGCGGGCTCGACCCGGTGTGGAGGCAGGCAGAGGAAGCGGGAATCCCCGTTGTCTTCCATGTCGGTGGTACCGGTGCATTGATTGACCCGAGCTACTTCAACAACGGATTGCCGATCCCGCCCGACTTTCACGGCGGCGAGGAGAACTTCCGCTCGGTCGACTACATGGCGATCCCGTTCCCCACCAATGCAGACGCTCGCCACGATGATCTTCGATGGTGTGCTGGAACGGTTCCCGAACCTCCGCGTCGGTGTCGTTGAGCAGGGCTGCACGTGGCTGCCGAGCTGGCTCAAACAGATGGAGTCGGCGATGGACGCCTTCGCCCGCCACGAAGAACGACTGCAGGCACTTTCGATCACGCCGCGCGAGTACGTCGAGCGTCAGGTTCGGGTCACGCCGTATCCGACCGAAGACGTCGGCTGGGTCACCGAGCAGGTGGGTCCTGACATCTTGATGTTCAACACCGACTATCCGCACGTCGAGGGCGGTCGCCGACCGTACGAGCGCTTCGAAGCCAGCCTGGGCGATGCCACCGACGAAGTGCGCGAGCGGTTCTACGCCGACAACTTCCTCGACCTGATGGGCACCGCCGTGGCGGCACTGGTCTGATGCCCAGGTCGTCGAAATTCCAAGCATCACCGTGCTGTTGTCTGAGATGATGGCCGATATGACGACATACCGAACCGCCCGTCGGACCTGTCAGGGCATCGCTCTTGTGGCGATCATTGGCCTGTTGAGCGCATGTGGCGGCAGTGACGATGCGACACCTGCCGCTGAGCCAGCGAGCGAGACGACACCGTCCGAGATCGGCGACGCTGCCGAGTCGGCCGAGGCCGAGCCCGATTCAGAACCGGAAGCTGCCCCGCCCGCCGCACCGTCGGGCGGGGGATCGGCAACACTCTCGCTCGACAACGGCGAGTCGTTCGAGTTCTCGGTGATCTGCACCCTGGAGCCACAGATCGCAGCCGGATCCGAGATCCTCTTCACTGCAACCTCGTTGTCGTCCGACGACCCGGCCATCGACATCACACAGTTCGGTGACGAAGGCCCGGTCGTCGACATCGCCAGCATCAGCGTGTACGACGCCAGCTTCGAATCATTGTGGGAGGCAGAGTCGACCTTTGATGCCTTCGGCGGACCGACCGAATTGTCGCTCGACGGCTCGACGATCACCGGATCTGGAACATTCTTCCCTGGTGGTGACATTGCACTGGTGCCGGTGGTTGGCACGGTCGTTGCCAACTGCTGAGACCGGGCGAGCCATTGCCTAGGGTCGCAGCGTGCGCTTCGACCTTGTTATTGACAACGCGAATATTCTCACCGTTGACCCTGCGCAGCCGCGGGCCGGCTCGATTGGGATCATCGGCGACCGGATCGTCGCCGTCGCCGGACGCGGCGAGTTGGCGCCATTCGATGCAGGCCGAACGATCGACCTCGATGGTCACTTCGTCGCCCCAGGGTTCAACGACGCCCACAACCACATGCAGGCGTACGGCTCCACCCTGAATGAGGTTGCGCTCCACGATGACGCGGTCCACTCAATCGAGGACCTGGTTGCCGCCATTGCCGAGCGGGCCTCCTCGACACCACCCGGCGCGTGGATCGTCGGCGCCGGCTACGACCACAACAAACTGGCCGAACGGCGTCACCCCACCTGCCACGAACTGGATCGCGTCAGCCCCGACCATCCCGTCCTGCTCAATCACACGTCGGGGCACTTCGCCACGCTGAACAGCGCAGCGATGCGTCTCGCCCGTATCGGCGAAGTCGACGTGCCCGGCGGGGGAGTGGTGGCCGTTGATGACGAGGGGCGACCCAACGGACTCCTCGAAGAGCAGGCGCAACAACTCGTCCGTTCGCTTGTCCATCCACGATCGGTCGCCGAGATGGCCACCAACCTGGGCCTCGCCAGCGATCGTTACCTGTCCGAGGGCATCACGAGCTGCCAGGAGGCCGGCGTTGGCGGCATCCTCGGCACGGCTGAGCCGGTCGAAGTCGCTGCGTACCAACAGGCCCGCCGAACCAATCGTTTGCGGGTGCGCGTCACGATGATGGCGTCGGTCGATGCGCTGCACAGCTGCGCACACCACGCCGATGACAACGAGCCGTTCTCACTCGATCTCGGCATGCACACCGGATTCGGCGACGACTGGCTCCGCTACGGCGCCACGAAGATTTTCGCCGACGGTTCGCTCATGGGCTGCACGGCGGCAATGTTCGAAGACTTCGACGGACAACCCGGCAACAACGGCTACTTCCAGATGCCCGAAGCCCGTCTGCACGAACTGATCCTCGCCGCGCACCGATCAGGGTGGCAGGTTGCCACGCACGCCATCGGTGATCGTGCAGTCTCGTCGGTCCTCGACGGCTATGAGGCCGCGCTGAAACAGCATCCGCGAGCAGATCACCGTCACCGCATCGAACACGCCGGGATGACCCGCGCCGCAGATGTCGACCGCATCGCTCGGCTCGGGGTGATTCCGGTTCCGCAGGCCCGCTTCGTCTCCGAGATCGGAGACGGCATGCTCCGTGCCATCGGACCCGACCGCGTCGGCGACTGCTACCGGCAGCGATCGTTCCTCGAGGCAGGTATCACGTTGCCTGGCAGCTCCGACCGGCCTGTTGTCAACGGCGCGCCATTGCTCGGCATCCACGACCTGGTCAACCAGCGAACGGCATCGGGCGCCGACTTCAATCCGAGCGAAGCACTCACGATCGACGAAGCGATCCACGCCTACACCGTCGGGTC
>CAXMZV010000609.1:0-3106 GCA_964199985.1 Candidatus Ilumatobacter isfjordensis
GGGTGACGTCGACGAGCCCACGTCCGACACGGTGGTCACGCCTGGAGGCGCCACGATCGCCCCAGTCGACGTGCTGCAGGTCAGTGGGTTCATGGACGACATCCTCGTCTCAGAGATCCGCGACGCTATCGAGCGCGCCGACGACGCAGGAGCGCAGGCCCTGATCCTGCAGGTCAACAGCGACGGCACGGTGGTCGACGACGACGTGGTCGAAGCCCTTCTCGAGGACATAGCCAGCGCACCCATTCCGATCGGCGTCTGGGTCGGCCCGACGGGTTCACGTTTCTACGGCCCGGCGGCTCAGATGCTCGCCGTTGCCGATGTGACCGGTATGGCACCCGGCGCGCGTGTGGGTTACTTCGGGGTTCCGCTCAGCATCCCGTCAGCGGAGATCGACTTCGGCATCGCTGAAGAGACGCTCCGCAATGGCTCGGTCGGCCTCAGCGAGGCCCGCGCGCTCGACATCTTCAGGCAACGGATCAACGACGAAGGCATCCCCACGGTCACGTCGATGCTCCAGGCGATGAACGGCTACGAGGAGTTCGGCAACACCCTGATCACCACGGAGCAAGTGGTCACCGACGACGGCAACACGCGCTTCGACACCGTCGCGGTTGTTCGCTTCTCGAAGCTGTCGCTGATCGATCAGTTGTTCCACACCGTGGCCAGCCCGCCGGTTGCCTACCTGCTCCTGCTCACTGGCCTCGCGCTGCTGGTCTTTGAGTTCTTCACCGCAGGCGTCGGGATAGCCGGCGTCGTCGGCGCAGTGTGCACCTTTCTCGCCTTCAGCGGACTGGCCGTCCTGCCGACCCGAACCTGGGCGGTGGTGCTGATCGGCTTGGCGATGCTGGCGTTCTCGATCGACGTCCAAGTGGGAATCCCCCGGTTCTGGACGGGCGTGGGCCTCGTGCTCACCGTTATCGGCAGCTGGTTCCTCTTCGAATCGTTGCCGGGAGCCAGCATGCGTCCGGGATGGATCGCCTTCTTCGCCGGCGTCGGGGGCATCGCGCTCACCTTCATTGTTGGTATGCCCAACATGGTGCGCACTCGCTTCGCCACACCGACCATCGGCCGCGAGTGGATGATCGGCGAGCTCGGCACCGTCATCGACGACGTCGACCCCGATGGTGTGGTTGAGGTCGGCAACGGACGCTGGCGTGCGCGTACCAATCGTGCGACACCGGTCATGCGCGGCGACGAGATCCGCGTCGCCGCCATCGACGGCATCACGCTCGAAGTCGAACCGCTTGAAGGTGCTGCCAGGGACTACCGCGAACGGCGCGGCTCATCTGACGACGTCACTGAACCAACAGTCGAGGCCCTCGCAGACGAACAGTTGTCACCCTGAGTGTTCATACTCTGGAAACTCCCTGTTCACGTTGGACGAAACGACTTGACGGGCCGAATCTCAACCACCTAGCGTGGCGGCATGAGGTTGGTGACTGACCGGTTCGATCCGGCTACGTGGCGCGAGCAAGCAGCCTGCGTCGGCGACATGGCCGCAGCGTTCTATCCCCCACTTCGCCCCGAGAAGCGCTCGATCAAGACCACTCGCGAGGAACGCGCCAAGGCCGTCTGCGCGGCGTGCCCGGTGCGTCAGCAGTGTCTTGAGCAGGCGGTCGAGAGTGGCGAGCGATACGGCATCTGGGGCGGACTCACCGACACCGAACGCTCCCGCCTTCGCGCCAGCTGAATTGCGCACGCGTGTGGAACGTGCGCCTTGGATTCCAGTGGTTAGTGCAACGCGAGTTGATTGAACACTTCTAAGGGTGTCAGGAAGTGGTGGCGTTTGCGTGGTCGGTTGTTGAGTTCGGCAGCGACGTTGTCGAGGTGTTGTTGACTGTGGACCGAGAGGTCTGTGCCCTTGGGGAAGTATTGGCGCAGGAGGCCGTTGGTGTTTTCATTGCTGCCGCGCTGCCAGGGTGAGTGTGGATCACAGAAGAAGACTGGGATGTCGGTCGCGATCGTGAACTCGGCGTGCGCGGCCATCTCTTTGCCTTGGTCCCAGGTGATCGACCGGCATGCCTGGGCAGGCAACGTCGCGATCTGACGTTGCAGCCCTTGAGCGACTGTGTGTGCTGCGCGACTCTCGGGGAGCTGAACAAGCAGCACCAGGCCGGTGGTTCGCTCGACGAGCGTGCCGATCTGTGACTTGCTGTTCGCGCCGATGATGAGATCGCCTTCCCAGTGACCGGGGACGGCGCGGTCTTCAATCTCGGCGGGCCGGTCCGCGATCATCACCATGTCGATGATGCGGCCTTTTTCTTGGTTGCGGGCAGTGACATGGCGAGGTTTTCGACGGCCCCGCTGGGTGCGGAGATGTTTGACGAGCTCTTTGTTCAACCCGCCGCGGCCCTGCACGAACAGGGCTTGATAGATCGTCTCGGGCACAACTCTCATCGTGTCATCATCAGCGAAGTCGACAGCGAGCCGATCACAGATCTGCTCCGGTGACCAGTTCATCGAGAGCTGCTCCTCGACCAGGCCACGCAAGGCTGGTGACTGTTCAAACTTGGTTGGTTTCGGACGGCGAGCACGCCGACAAGTTGCCCGGTCAGCCGCCGCTGCCCGATACTTGACGCGGCCACCGTTGCGGTTCACCTCCCGACTGACCGTCGACGTCGGCCGGCCCAGCCGGCGGCCAATCACCGCACAGGACGCGCCAGCAACAAGGCCGCGTGAGATCTCCTCACGATCCTCGAGCGACAACTGCCGCGACGATCGAGACGGCCAGACTGGTGGCATCCCGCCACCCTCGCGCAAAATCTTCCACACCAGATTGTGACTGATCCCGAACTCGACCTGGACCTGTTCCCACGACGCTCCAGCCCACAACCGTGCACGCGCCCGCAACCGCTGCTCCGCAGGAAAGCCTCGACCCGGACCCATACCCCAACGACTCCAATTCGACGAACCCACAACACACCCCGATTCCTACGGCGTTGCACTCACCGATAGAACCCAAGCGCACATACTGCTCAAGATCCACACGCGTTTGCTATCTCGACAGCGTCACGGGCACCGGCTTCGCAACGGCATCCGCCGCGGACTTGGCGTGGTAGCTGCTGCGGGTGAGCGGGCTGGCTTCGACGTGGCCGATGCCGAA
>CAXMZV010000610.1:0-3105 GCA_964199985.1 Candidatus Ilumatobacter isfjordensis
CAGCCTCGGTCATGGCCCGTCCAGCAAGCGCCATCAGGTAGCCGCCGTTGGCATTGCCCCCGATGTCCCAGCCCGGCTGAATCTCCGCCGTGTACCGACCAGCGCCCTCGTCGCCGACCGATGACACGGCCGTGGCAAGGGCGAATGCGCCGATAATCCCTGCAGGTCCGCTCATCGCGCTGACGGTATCGTGCACAGGTGTCCCGGTTCTATGTGACAACTCCCATCTACTACGTCAACGCCGAGCCACACCTCGGCCATGCGTACACCACGATCATCGGTGACGCGCTCGCGCGCTGGCACCGGCTGCTCGGTGACGACGTCACGTTCCTCACCGGCACGGATGAGCACGGCCTGAAGATCCAGCAAGCTGCTGAAGCGTCAGGCATGACGCCGCAGGAGTTCACTGACTCGATCGCGCCAAAGTTCTCCAACGCCTGGGACCGGCTGAACATCGCCAACGACGACTTCATCCGCACGACCGAGCCACGCCACAAGGCTGCCGTCGCCGAACTGCTCCAGCGGTGCTACGACGCCGGCGACATCGAGCTCGACACGTTCGCCGGCAAGTACTGCGTGGCGTGCGAGGAGTACTACCAAGACGACGAACTCGTCAGTGGCTCAGGTAGCGACGATCTGTGTCCGATCCACCACCGGCCGGTTGAGTACTTCGAAGAGGAGAACTACTTCTTCCGTCTCTCGCGGTTCGAAGACCGTCTCCTCGACTGGTACGCCAAGCACCCGACGGCGTTGAAGCCTGAGCACCGCGGCAACGAAGCAATCGGGCTCATCAAGTCCGGCCTGCGCGACTTCTCGATCAGCCGCACCTCGCTCGACTGGGGCATCCCGCTGCCATGGGACGACAAGCACGTCGCCTACGTCTGGTTTGACGCACTGACCAACTACCTCGCAGCGGTCGGTTTCGGCGACGAGTCGCAGGACTACACCGAGCGCTGGCCCGTCGACTACCACCTGATCGGCAAGGACATCGTCCGTCAGCACTGCGTGTACTGGCCGGCGATGCTCATGTCTGCTGGCGTCGAACTGCCGAAGAGTTGGGCGATCGGCGGCTGGCTGCTCAGCGGCGGCGAGAAGATGAGCAAGACCTCGGGCAACGTGGTCAATCCACTCGACCTGATCGATGACATCGGACTCGACGGGTTCCGCTACTACGTGCTCGCCGACACCGCCTACGGCAATGACGGTGACTTCACGTGGGAGGGCCTCGTCAGCCGCTACAACTCTGACCTCGCTAACAATCTCGGCAACCTGGCGGCTCGTGTCGCCACGGTGGTCGCCAAGAAGTGCGACGGCCTCGGTACCGCTCCCGACCCGGACAGCCCGCTCGGTGCAGTCGCGGCGACCGCCTTCGAACAGACTGCCGCGCAGTGGGACGAGGTACAGCCGAGCAAAGCGCTCGACGCCACCTGGTCGCTCATCCGTGCGACCAACGGGCACCTCGAGACAAACGAACCATGGAAGGCCGAGCCCGGTCCCGACGTCGACCGAGTCATGGGTGACGCACTCGAAGCCCTGCGCATCGTCGCCATTCTCTCCTCGCCCGCGATTCCCGACACTGCCCAGGCCGTGTGGGAGCGCATCGGCATGCACGGAAACGTCATCGACCAGCGCCTCCCCGATGCCGCCGCGTGGGGCCAGTACGCCCCCGGCGCCACCGTCATCAAGGGCGACGCCCTGTTCCCCCGCATGAAGTCATGAGCCCGAACGAATTGGAATGGATCGACTCGCACTGCCACATCCACGACGAACGCATCCCTGACGGACCCGATGGTGCGGTCGCTGCGGCGGCTGAGATGGGCGTCGGCACACTGGTCACCGTTGGTTGCGACCGTGAGACGTCGCTCGCGGCCATCGACGTCGCAAGCCGGCACACCAACGTGTTTGCCACCGTTGGTCTCCACCCGCACGACGCAGTGAACGGCGTCGACACGATCGTTGACCTGCTCGACACGCCGGGCATCGTCGCCGTTGGTGAGGCCGGCCTCGACTACTACTACGAGCACTCCGAACGCGATATTCAGAAGGTCGCCTTCGCTGCACAGATCCAACTCGCGCACGAACGCAACCTGCCCCTCGTCATTCACACTCGCGATGCCTGGGATGACACGTTCGAGATCCTCGATGCCGAGGGCGTCCCTGAGCACACCATCTTCCACTGCTTCACCGGCGGGCCCGACGAAGCACGCCAGTGTCTCGATCGCGGCGCCGTGTTGTCGTTCTCGGGAATCGTCACCTTTCCGAGCGCTGCCGACGTGCAGGAAGCCGCTCGGCTGTGCCCGCTCGACTCGATGCTCGTTGAAACCGACAGTCCGTATCTCGCCCCGGTCCCCCAACGCGGCAAGAAGAACCGACCCGCTTGGGTGCCACATGTCGGCCAGTTCATCGCCGATCTGCGCGATGTCCCCGTCAGCACCATCGCCACACAAACGGCGACGAACACACGCAGGGTGCTGCCCGGCATCGCCTGACGGCGCCGCCCAGATACGCTCGGCAACGACGTAGCGGGGTCATCACACCAATCGGTGGCCTGCGACTGCCGACTGATTGACGACTGACCCGTGGCCCTCGACGACACCGACCGACGACGCTTCCTCCTGGTAGCACTCGCGAGCTTGCTGACACTCCCCGCGCTGTGGTGGGTCAATCGCGACGATCCATCGAGCGGCCCGAACACGGCCTCGCTCGGCGTCGAGGTGGGGGGCACGCTCGACGGTGAGCCGATCGACCAGCCGGACGACGCCATCACGATCGACTCGACGATCGGGAAATCGAACATCCCGAGTGAGCCGACAGTGGTCGACCAGCCGCCGATCTTCCTCGATGGCCCCGCGTCCGCAATCGGTGGCATCTCCGAAATCGCGATCCCCAACGCGGATGCCCTCGAGACGATCATCACTCGCGCCACCTTCGGCAAGCTCTCGGGCCCGAACACCTGCTTCGCTCAGAACATCACGACCGGGCAGGAGGTCACCGTGATCAACCTCGACAACAACCGGACAATCACCTGTCGCGTCACGCTCGCTCCGGCAACGCAATCCGCTGGCCTCATACTGCAGACCGCGCAGTTCGAAAAGCTGGCCGATC
>CAXMZV010000611.1:0-3100 GCA_964199985.1 Candidatus Ilumatobacter isfjordensis
CGATGAGCTTCGCGGAGACCTTCGACGAACAACTCGCCGAAACCCGAACCCGCATCGACACCGCACTGGCGCACTGCGACAAGATCGGTAGGGACCCAGCGACGCTTCGCATCTCCTACAACATGTTCGATCCCGGCTCCCGAGCCAGCGGTGGCCTTATCAGCTACTACGAGTCAACCGAGGCCTTCATGGATCAGGCCAGCCGGCTCCTCGAGCTCGGTATCACCGAGTTGAGCATGTACTACCCCATGCTCGAAGACCAGCTCCCCGTCTTCGAATCCATCGCTTCCGACCATTTCCCCCAACTACGTACCGACCGCTCATCGGCCTGAGGCCCAAGACGGCGCGAACCGCCTGGTCACGGCGCCACAACCGAGTTTCAGGCGTGCGCCGGAGGCAATGCCTATGAGAACCATGCCGTGCGTCGCTTCAGGGCGCGGTGCGCGGATCGCCATTGACCCTCGTGGGTGTGAGCATCGGTGGTGAGTTGTTGGGCCATCTGGCCCGCGGTGAAAGCTGCAGGGCCATCGAGCCGGTCGGCGGTCGCTGCCAACCAGCCGCCAATCACGGCCGCGTCGTTGAGCTCACCGAGTGCGTCCTGGATCTTCGCTGCGTCCTTGGCGAACTTCCACGCCTGTTTGCCCGCGGCGGGAGCGACCGCTTCGGTGGCGTAGCGAAGTCGCTTGGACCGGATACGGACTTCGTGCAGCTCCGCAACGGTTGGGCGACGCCCGAACCCTTTGATGGCGCGGTCGAACTGTTTCCAGCGCTTGCGGACGAGCTTCGGCATGACGTCGCGAGCCGGGCGGGCGGCCAGTTTGACCGTCGGGGGCGCGGCCGACGCGGCTACGAGATGATCGAGCAACTCGGTCGCCCGGTCGCCGTCGAGGTCTTTGAGCAGTCGGCGGCGACCGCGGCGGCGCTTGAGTTGGAGTTGGTGGAAGACGCCGCGCGCGGCGTCTTCATCGATCTCGGGATGCAGCGCCATGACGTCTCGGAGTTTGGCGCGAATGATGTCGCTGTCACGAACCGCGCCGAGTCCGTCTATCAGCCACCGAAGCTGCTCCTGCGTGCCGGTGGACCACTCGGAGTCGAGTAGCGGCTCGAAGGTCTTGAGGTCGGAACGCAAACGGCGGGCGGCCACGCGAGATTGATGCACCCCCTCGGGGTCGGTCCCGAGGCGTGCTCCTGGTAGCTGGAGCAGGAGCCGCGCGACCGAGGACGCGATCGCTATTTGGATGACCTGCTGTGCGGTCGGCTTGGATGGCAGCGGCGCAACATCGACGTCGGGTGGCTCCATCGCCGCCGCTCCGAGGGCTCGTACCAGCTTGGGGAGCGGCTGTTCTGCGGACCCCTTGGCTGCTGTGAGTCGGGCGGCGACCTCTTCGACGAGATGGCCGTCGGCATCGGGCGCCAGCTCGAACTCGATCTCGCGGAACGTCACCTCGTCACCGTCGGCTTTGGAGGCCCGCACATCGTCGTCGGTCAGTTCGGCGATCACGACGTCGTCGTCAGTGCGCCAGGTGCGGACGAGTCGGTGTGTCCGCAATCGTGCGACCACGTCGACGTCGGCTCCTCGAGTCAGGGACGACACAAGGCGCAGCGCCGCGACCGGCGGATCACCCGAATCATCACGGAAGACCACCTCCTCGCGATCCAGGACGATGCCCTTGGAGGGCCGAGGGATCTTGACGGTCCAACCCTCGCCGACGCGCTGACGCAGAGTGCACCCCCACCGTGCCAGGCGCAGGTCGTCCGTGTCGTAGTAGACGTCGCTGATCTCGCGTTCCTCGACATCGCCGACCGAGGCACCTGCGACGGCGTCATGTAGATCCGGCAACTCGAACGAGTCGGGCACGATCATCTTCACTTCACGTTCTCGCGCGACGTCAGCCATCGGCGGCCTTGATGTGCCCGTTTTCGATTGCGGCGATGAACGCGGCGTAGTCTCGGTCGTTCTGGTCGGCGTAGGTGAAGGCGAACTCGGTCACTGCTTTGTCGAAGGTGTCGCCGGATCCGAGGTACCCGGCGATCGCGATCGTGTCGGCGGATCGTGCGTGGGCATGGGCCAACGTCGTGCCGCACACCGTTGCGTAGTTTCGCAGCCGCTTCGGTCTCATGGAGGCAATGTCAGCCGAGCCCTTCATGTCGTGGAACTGGCGCCAGTAGTAGTGGTGGTTCTTCTCGGTGACGGTCTCCCAGCCGAGGAAGATGTCGCTCGAGGATTGCATCAGTCGCTGACCGCGAACGACGCGCTCACCGTGCGCCTCGTACCGGCTCTTGGGCAGGTGGTCTTCGAGCACCGACGACTCGGCCTCTTTGATCTGCAGGAACAGCGGGTCGTCGTGGTCGCGTCCCTCGAAAAGCACGATCATGCAGCGGGTGCCGACGCTGCCAACACCGACCACCTTGAGCGCGATGTCGACGAGTTCGAAGCGGTCGAAGAGCACCCGGCGGTTGTCGGCCAGCGTGTTGCGATAGCTCCCCAGGCTACTCGTGACCTGTTCCCGCAACGCGTCCGGATCCATCGACTGCACAAGGTCCCGCAACGGAATCAGGAGCGGCGCCTCGCTCTTGATCCGGTACTTGCCGTCGACGTGTTCGGTGAGCTTGGATAACGCCTTCAGATGGTCCTTGGACCGGGCCTTTGCCGCCGCCTTGGAGATCTGTTTCCGGCCCTTCATCTTCGGGGCCGCAGCGACGATCTGATCAAGGGTCGCCTGCGCGTACCAGACGTCAAGCGTTCGCCGGTCGGCGTACTTGGCCATCGCCTGCCGGTAACTGGCTACCGATTCTGTAGTAGCAGCAACGATGGCGGACTCACCGAGGCCGTTGTCGCGGCCGGCGAGCACAAAGCTCGTCGCCAACCGTTTGAGATCCCATTCCCACGGCCCAGGGAGAGTCTCGTCGAAGTCGTTGACGTCGAACACCTGACGCCGGTCGGGAGACGCGTACGAGCCAAAGTTCGAGAGATGAGCATCGCCGCAGAGCTGGGCCGTCAGACCCGACGACGGCGTCGATACGAGGTCACCCGCCATGATCTTGGCCGCGCCCCGGTAAAACGTGAACGGCGACACCGCCATCCTCCCGTGACGAATCG
>CAXMZV010000612.1:0-3096 GCA_964199985.1 Candidatus Ilumatobacter isfjordensis
TTGACGTGGCTGCTGTACGACGTGAACTTGCGGCCTCAACGGACGGCGATTCAGCAAAGAGCACAATGTGATGCGGGGAACAGCTTTTGTCATTCGTCAATGCTGACGTCAGCCTCGATCCGTCGGTGGAGATCGTCGGTGACACCGACCTGCTGCTCACGGGTTTGGTGGACTCCGTCGGGCTGATCGAGATCGTCGGATGGCTTGAAGACGAAGTTGGAATCGACGTTGATCCCGTCGACGTGGTGCTTGGGAACTTCCAGACGGTTGACAAGATGGTTGCTCTGGTCGAACGGATCCAGAACATTGCCAGTGCCGAATAGATCCCCGGAACGCGAGGTCGTCGGTCCGGCGACACGGATCCTGACGCACACGTGTCTGGCGAACATCGTTGAGCGCGTCGGTCTCAACGCGCTGCTTGATGATCTGATCGAGCGTCTTGGATCGGCGCTCGCCGCGCACGACTCCGAGGTCATTCACACGATCGAGCGCACTGGCTTCAGATACACCAAACCCGATCTCGGCCTCATCGAGTGGATGCCAGCGATGGAGGCCGGTCGTCTCGTGTCGATCAAGACAGTTGGTTACCACCCGACCAATCCGGTCGAACGAGGTACGCCCACCGTGCTGGCCACGACGTCGCTGCACGACACCATCAGCGGCCGATTGCTTGCATTGTGTGAGGCCACTTTTCTCACCGCGCTGCGGACGGGTGCTGCGTCGGCGCTCGCCTCGGATGTGATGGCGATCGAGTCGGCCTCGACACTTGGTTTGGTCGGTTGTGGTGCCCAGGCGGTGGCGCAGACCCATGCGATCTCGCGGGTTCGTCCGATCGAGCGAGTCGTAGCGTTCGATGCCGACGAATCGGTCGCGGCCACCTTGGCGGCACGCCTTCAACGCGCGGGCATCGACGTCGCGACCGAACTCGTCGACAGTGCCGCCGAAGCCGTCGCCGGCGCGGACATCGTCTGTACGGCGACGTCGGTGGATCCGCAAGCTGGTCCGGTGCTGCACGACGGTGACCACCGCCCATGGCTGCACATCAACGCGGTTGGCGCCGACCTCCCGGGCAAGATCGAGATCGATGTTGCTCTGCTGCGCCGGGCAACGGTGATTCCCGATGTGGTCGAACAGTGCATCGCCGAAGGCGAGTGCCAGCAGCTCGAGCGAGATCAGATCGGACCCGATCTGGCGGGGGTCGTCCGCCATCGATCGCGCCACGAGTCGCTCCGCTCGACGTTGACCGTCTTTGATTCCACCGGGTGGGCGCTCGAGGATCTCGTCGCCGCCGAGCTCGTCGTCCACCATGCCGAACGTCTCGGCGAGGGGTTCGTTGTCGACCTCCAGCCGGCGCCGCACGACCCCTACGACCCGTACGAGTTCTTATGCAGGTGACCGACGTCGAGCTTCGATCGCGGCGTACTGCCAGCGATGCGAACCGCGCACTCGGCCCTGATGGCGTGCTCGCTCGATCGAATCTGACGCGCGCCCAATTCCTGATGTGGCTCGGCCAGCAGATCGATCCTGACCTTCCGCTTTACAACATGATCCAGATCTTCCGGATCGATGGCGCACTCGACCCCGATATGTTCGACCAGGCTTGGCAGAGCGTTGTGCGACGCAGCGATGCGCTGCGGATGACCGTCGCTGTCGAGGCCGGCGCTCCGATGGCGACCGTGCACGACGAGATGGCCGTGCGGGTTGAGATCGTCGATCTCACCGGCACATCCGATGTCGACGCCGCGGGGGCGTCTTGGATCGAGCATCGCAAGTTGGCGAGCCTCGGGCTCGATGACCGTCTGTGGGACACCGCACTCCTCAAGCTGGGCGACGAGCGTTGGATCTGGTATCTGTGTCAACATCATCTCATCACCGATGGACAGGCCTTTGCGCTGACCTACGAATACGTTGCCGAGGCGTACGAGCTCGCCACCGCCGGCGAACTCGACACCGCACCAGCCCTGCCGCAATACTGCGATTACCAGGCGTATGAACGAGATTTCCGGTCGAGTCCTGCGGGTGAGCGGGCCGCACGCCACTGGGCATCGCGGATCGACGAGGCGATCGATCGGCCCGTCTTCTATGGGCGGACCGCCGGCGACGGGTCGGCGCGTACCGACCGGATCCTCGTCGATGTCGACGCCGATCGATGCGCCCGCCTTCGGGCGATCGCGGGGTCACCCGAGTTCGCGTCGTTGAGTGAAGAGATGTCGATGTTCGCCATCTGGGCGACGGTGTTGTTTACAGCACTGCATCGGATCACCGGCGAGTCGGCGATGCGGATCGGTACACCGTTCCTGGGCCGATCGACGCCCGACTTCCGACGGACGATCGGCTTGTTCATCGAAGTCGGTGCAATCGATCTCTCAGTCGAGCCCGACGACAGCTTGTCGACGGTCGCCAAACGAGCGCTGCACGGCCTGATCACCGGCATGCGTTTCGCCAAGCCCGGAGCGTGCTCAGCAGAGTTGAACCGTTCGTACGGTGTCCTGCTCAACAACGTGACGAGCCGCTTCGAACCGTTCGCGGGGTTTCCGGTCACCACGGACTGGGTTCACACCGGCTACGGCGATCGCGATCACTCGGTTCGGTTGCAGATCTCCGACTTCGATTCCACCGGCACCGTGCGACTGCACTTCGACGTGAACGCCGCAGTGTTCGGCGACCGCGAACGCCAATGGCTGATTGATCAGTTCGATGCTGTGTTGCGTCAGTTCACCGCCGATCCAGCTCAGTCGGTCGGCTGCTTCGATCTCCTCACTGTCGAGGAACGACAGCGCCAGATCGACGAATTCAACGACACCGACGCCGACTATCCGCGCGACCTCACCGTCGTCGACCTCTTCGACGCGCAGGTGCAGGCCACCCCCGACTCGATTGCGGCCATCGACGGCACCTCAACGATCAGCTACGCCGAACTCGACGATCGGTCGACCCGGCTGGCTCATGTCCTCCAGCACCACGGTGTCGCGGCTGGCGGCATCGTCGCGATCGGCGCCGACCGATCGATCGACGCGGTGACGGCAATCTTGGCCGTGTTGAAGTCCGGTGGTGCCTACGCCCCGATCGACACGTCCTATCCCGCGAAGCGTCAGC